>NZ_JALNUG010000029.1:0-48193 GCF_026540675.1 Bacillus sp. GC_Bacil_1 | reverse complement strand
ACGTTTTCGCTCACAAGCGACTTTATCAATATAACATTTTGTTATATTTTCGTCAACAACTTTTTTCAATAAGTTGTTTTTCGTTTGTTTTGCTTGTTACCTTTCGTGGCAACGGATATAAATATACCAGTTTAATTATTAAAATGCAATAGTTTTTCTAATAAAATTTTTAACTTAGTAAAAAAGTATAAAAACAGCACATTTCTTCTATATAAATATAATTTCTCGCACCAGCAAGATCTATTATACCCACGCAACTCATACTCAAATAAAAAAAGCTTTGGAGAAATCTCCAAAGCTTAGTCTTGTTTATGACGCATAGCAGGGAATAATAATACATCACGAATAGATGGTGCATTTGTTAATAACATAACTAGACGATCAATACCGATTCCTAATCCACCCGTAGGAGGCATACCGTACTCAAGAGCTTCGATATAATCATCATCCATCATGTGAGCTTCGTCATTACCTTGCTCACGCTCTTTTAATTGAGCTTCAAAACGTTCTTTTTGATCAATTGGATCGTTTAACTCAGTGAATGCATTTGCATGTTCACGTGCAACGATAAATAACTCGAAACGATCTGTGAATCGTGGATCTTCGTCATTCTTTTTCGCAAGTGGCGAAATTTCTACCGGATGACCGTAAATAAATGTTGGTTGAATTAATTTATCTTCTACTTTTTGCTCGAAGAACTCATTAATGATATGCCCAACTTCCATTGTATCCTTAATTTCTACATTATGTTCTTTTGCAAGCTCACGCGCTTCTTCTACACTCATCGGAGTCCAGAAATCCGCTCCAGAGTGTTGCTTAATTGCATCTACCATATGAAGACGTGTCCATTCTGGTTCTAGATTAATTTCATAATCACCATATTGGATCGTTGTTGTACCCAATACTTTTTTCGCAATATGAGCAACCATATTTTCTGTTAGTTTCATAATATCATTATAATCAGCGTACGCTTCATATAATTCAATCATCGTAAACTCAGGATTATGACGAGTTGATACACCCTCATTACGGAATACACGGCCGATCTCATAAACTTTTTCTAATCCGCCCACAATAAGACGTTTTAAATGAAGTTCAATTGCGATACGCATATATAATTCCATATCTAACGCATTATGATGCGTAGTGAAAGGACGAGCAGATGCTCCACCCGCAATCGCGTGCATCATAGGCGTTTCTACTTCAAGATAACCGTTGTCATCTAAATACCTTCTCATTTCACGAATGATTTTACTACGAGTAACAAATGTTTCACGACTTTCCATACTTGTAATTAAGTCTAAGTAACGTTGACGGTATCTTTGTTCAACATCTTTTAATCCATGGTATTTATCCGGCAATGGACGAAGAGATTTCGTTAAAAGCGTAAATCCTGTTGCTTTTACTGAAAGTTCTCCAACGTTTGTTTTGAACACTTTACCTTCAATACCTACTAAGTCACCTAAATCTGCTGTCGTAAATAACTCGTACTCTTCATCTCCAACAGTATCTTTACGAACGTAAATTTGAACTTGTCCGTGTAAATCTTGAATGTGTGCGAATCCAGCTTTTCCTTTACCGCGTTTTGTCATAATACGACCAGCGATAGAAACCGTGATTTCCTTCTCTTCTAATTCTTCTTTAGAGAATTCTCCATATAGACTTACTAAGTCGGTTGTTGAATTTGTGCGTTCAAATCGTTTACCGAACGGATCGATTCCTTGCTCACGTAAATTATGTAGCTTTTCACGACGAACAAGCAATTGGTCGTTTAATTCTTCGTGGTTCATGTTATCCATGATATTGATATCACTCCAGCTCTATTAATTTTTACAATATATACAGTATAGCATTTTCTACTCAACTAGAAAAACTGCCAGCAACTAACTGGCAGTTCTTCTTTCTTTCACGTAATTATAGGAAGTGTGTAGAAGAATGTCAATCTTCTCCGTCCTCCTTATTAACCAACGTAAATTGTTTGTTGTTTCGCCTCTACTTCTTCTACAAATGCACCTAATACATTCGCAAGGTCTTCACGCGTGTTGCAAGTATTGATACCATTACGCACACTCGCATTACCACGAACACCTTTTAAATACCAAGCCGCATGCTTTCTCATCTCTCTTACAGCAACATTTTCGTTCTTTAAATCGATAAGACGATCTAGATGCAACATACATACATCAATTTTCTCACGGACTGTTGGTTCCGGCATTAATTCACCTGTCTCTAAATACTTTACCGTACGATAAATCATCCATGGATCCCCAAGAGCTGCACGACCAATCATAACACCATCTACACCAATCTCATCAAGCATACGCTTCGCATCTTGCGGTGTTTCGACATCACCATTTCCGATAACCGGGATATTCACAGCTTGCTTTACTTGTTTAATGATATCCCAATCTGCTTTCCCTTCATACATTTGCACTCGCGTACGTCCGTGAACCGCCACAGCTTGTCCGCCAGCACGCTCAACAGCTCTAGCATTTTCTATTGCGAAAATATGTTCTTCATCCCAACCGATACGCATTTTAACCGTAACCGGCTTTTCAACAGCATCTACAACCGCTGCTACCATTTCGTATATTTTATTTGGATCTAGAAGCCACCTTGCCCCCGCATCACATTTAACGATTTTCGGTACTGGGCAACCCATATTAATATCAATAATGTCTGCTGTCGTATATTTATCTACGTATTTCGCAGCATCTACAAGCGTTTCTTTCTCTCCACCGAAAATTTGTAAACTTAATGGTTTTTCTCTCTCATCAATATATAACATATCTAATGTTCTTTTGTTATTCAGTAATATTGCCTTATCACTTACCATTTCAGCACAAACTAAACCTGCACCAAATTCTTTAACTGTTAAACGGAATGCAGAGTTACAAACTCCCGCCATCGGTGCTAATACAACCGGATTTTTCATCTCAATATTTGCAATCTTTAACAATCAACCTACTCCTTCCTGCACAGTCACCTTGGCATTAATTCATCTATCGAAACATTTAACGCCTTAGCAACTTCTACTACAAAATCTTGAGAAGGCGATCGATTCCCTCTCTCAACTTCACCTAAAACAGATACTGATACCCCTAATTCTTTAGCAAAACCTTCTTGCGTGTAGCCTTTTAGCTTTCGAAAAGCACGAATGCGTCTTCCCCATTTTTCTGCTTCCATACCGTTACTCCCTCTCGCCTTTTCATTTCTTCTACTTGTGAACGTGAAATGTTTTGTTTTATATCTTGATTAATCTCTAACAACGGAACGATAACAAAAGCTCTTTCGAACATCCGCGGATGCGGAACAATAAGATTCTCTGCTTCAATATTCTCTTGATTATAAAGTAAAATGTCAAGGTCGATAGTCCTCGGCCCCCACCTAATTTCCCTTTTTCTTCCTAGGTCATTTTCTACTTTTTGTGTTACTTTCAATAATTCTTGCGGTGATAAATTGGTAGAAATTTTTATAACTAAATTTAAAAAACAACTTTGGTCAGTATAGCCAACTGGATCAGTTTCATACACTGACGAAACATCATCAACTTGAATATACGGACTTTTATTTAAAAACTGAATGGCTTCAGTTAAATACGTATAACGCTCTCCAATATTTGACCCTAATGCAATGTACGCTATATTATTCATGGACGTTCTCTCGTAATTTCTACTGCTACAGCGCGATAATGGCCCGGTATCGGCGGATCTGGTTTAATCACCTTAATTGTACACCGTGAAATCCTTTTATATTGCTTTAATATATCTGCAGCAATATTTTCAGCGATACTCTCCACAAGCTTATACTTTCTATCCTCAACAACTTTTCTACATAATTCGAAAAGCTCTCCATAATTGACAGAATGCTCTAAGTCATCACTTTCCCCTGCACGCTTTAAATCCAACTCCACCGTTAAGTCAACTTTAAATCTCTGACCTAATCTATTCTCCTCTGGAAACACACCATGATAACCGTAAAATTCCATATCATGGATATAAATTTTATCCAATTACCTTACCCCCTTACCAATCATCGCATCCATCATTTTAGCCATACGCGCCATTTCTTTCACATCATGGACACGAACAAACTCACAGCCCTTTTCAATACCAAGACAAACAGTAGCTCCCGTTCCCTCAAGGCGTTCCTCTACTGGCAAATCTAATACGTGCCCAATAAAGGACTTTCTCGAAGTACCTAAGAGAACCGGATAACCTAGCACATTTAACTGTTCTAAATTACGCATCGCCTCTAAGTTCTGCTCCGGTGTTTTAGCAAAACCGATACCTGGATCTAAAATAATATTCTCATCTCGCACACCAGCATTTTTAGCAATTTTAATACTGTCATACAAATCAGCAATCATATCCGCCATTAAATTACGATAATTCATATTATCACGGTTATGCATTAAAATGATGGGTACATCATAATGGGCTGCGACTTCAGCAATTTTCGGCTCCGCCTTCGCCCCCCAAATATCATTAATAATATGAGCACCAGCCTCAATTGCTTGTTTTGCAACTTCAGCTTTATATGTATCGATAGATATAGGTAATTTTACTTCTTTTGAAACTGCTTGAATCATCGGGACGACTCGCTTTATTTCTTCTTCTACTGATACTTTAGCAAAACCTGGGCGAGTAGATTCGCCACCAATATCAATAATATGAGCACCTTCACCTTGCATTTCTTTTGCGTGACGTACCGCAGCATCTACCTCGTTGTAACTCCCACCATCAGAAAACGAATCTGGTGTTACATTTAAAATCCCCATAATTAATGTCTTTTCATTTAAATTCAATGTATATTCGCCGCAGCGTAAATCATAATCCCACTTCAAACTACACATCTCCTCTTCGTAATTCATTTCTGCTCCATAATTTCTCTCTTTGCATTCCATAAAGGTACATTAAACTTTTTGTAACCACTCCTACTTTACCCGGGAAATCCTGCGCTTCTATACGATAAAGCGGAACAATTTCTTGAATGGAGTTTGTTACGAAGACTTCATCCGCTGAAAGTAGCTCATCTTTTGTAAAGAAACCTTCCTTTACTTCTATATTTAATTCTTCAGCACTCTTTATAATAAACGCACGAGTGATACCATTTAAAATACCTGTCTCTAACGAAGGTGTATATAAAACATCACCTTTCACAAAAAATAGATTCGAAACAATACCCTCTGCAACATAACCTGCTTCAGTAAGGAAAATACCTTCCTTGCTCACAACATTTCCAATTTCACGCTTACCTAAAATATTATTTAAATAGTGATGAGACTTCAGGCGAAATGTCCCTTCCGGTGTATTTCGCACTTGTTTTAAAATAACACCTTCTTTTTCTACTACATCTCCTGGAGCTGTTAAAGGTTTTATAAAAACAATAACCGAAGGCTCTTCGTATATTTCCGTTTGTAATCCTATTTCATCTATACCTGCCGATACATTAAAACGTACATATGCATGCTTCAATTCATTCTTAGCGAGTAAATCTTTCAAAATAAGCATCACATCATTTTTTGTCATTGTCCATTTAATTTGCAATGTATCCAGCGCCTCTATTAAACGGTCATAATGATCATCCAATAAGAAAGGATGACCATTATAAATACGAAACGTTTCAAAAACTCCAAGACCATATAAATAACCATGATCATAAGGAGAAATTCTCGCTTCACTTGCTTCTACATACTGACCATTTACGTAAATTAACATAATGTCGCACTTGGACTGTATTTACGAATGAAATTCTGCAATAACTCTTTCCCATGAGAAGTCATAATAGATTCCGGATGGAATTGCACACCCTCTATCGGCAATGTCTTATGACGAAGTGCCATAATTTCCCCTTCCTCCGTCCAAGATGTTACCTCTAAGCAATCTGGTAACGTCTCTTTCTTAACAATAAGGGAATGATAGCGCGTCGCAGTAAACGGATTAGGAATATCCGAAAAAATCGTCTTTCCATCATGATGCATAAGCGAAGTTTTCCCATGCATTAATCGTTCTGCACGAACAACCTCTCCACCAAACACTTGTGCAATAGATTGATGCCCTAAACAAACTCCAAAAATCGGAATCTTCCCCGCGAAGTATTTAATAACTTCCATACTAATCCCCGCTTCATTAGGACTACATGGACCTGGAGAAATCATTAGAAAATCTGGTTTCATATTCTCGATATCTGAAATCGTCACTTCATCGTTACGTTTAACAACGAGCTCTTGTCCAAGTTCTCCAAGAAACTGCACTAAATTAAATGTAAAAGAATCATAATTATCAATCATTAATATCATTTCTCTCACCTAACCGTTTCTTCGCTACGTTCTTTTGCACGCCATAAAGCAATCGCCTTTTTTAACGACTCTTTATATTCGTTTTCCGGATTTGAATCAATTACAATTCCCGCCCCCGCTTGTACATGAGCTTTTCCATCTTTAGCAAGAAGTGTTCTAATTACAATATTCAATTCTGTATCTCCAGAATAACCAATCCAACCGATTGAACCTGTATAAATCCCTCGGCGAACAGGTTCTAATTCCTCAATAATTTCCATTGTACGTATTTTCGGGGCACCAGTAATTGTTCCACCAGGGAATACAGCCTTCACTAAATCAAAAGCATCTTTATCTTCTTCCACCTCACCACGCACATTAGAAACAATATGCATAACATGTGAGTATTTCTCAATTACCATAAATTCATCTACTTCTACAGTGCCATATTTACAAACACGCCCTAAATCATTTCTTTCTAAATCCACAAGCATTACATGCTCTGCTCTTTCTTTTTCGTTCTCAATTAATTCTCTTGCTAATTCTTCATCCTCTTGCTCATCCGCGCCTCTAGATCTCGTTCCAGCAATTGGTCTTGTACTTACTTCAGTTCCTTGTTTCTTAATTAACAACTCTGGCGATCCACTAACAATTTGAAAATCCCCAAGCTCCAGGTAACCCATATATGGAGATGGATTAATTTCACGAAGACTTGTATAAATTTCTAGTGGATGCGTTTGTAAAGTTCTTTCTTGTCTAGTCGACAAGTTTACTTGGAACACATCACCCGCTCCAATATATTCTTGAATACATTCAACTGCCTTCATAAAGCCTGTTTCTGTAAAGGCAACCGCTTCATTTTTCTTTTTAGGACGTTCAAACGGCATAGTCACTTCAGGCACTTCTGCCACCCAAAGATCCTTCCATTCATTTAAACGTTCTTCTGCTTCTGCATGCTTATCTACATAATGTGTAATAATCCACAATAGCTTTTCTTTTTGATCATAGACAAACACATCGTCAAATAATAAAAAGTATATATCGGGTATATTCAGATCATCCTCTGCAAGAGAAGGGAGTTTTTCGATATAACGGATACAATCATAACTAAAGTAGCCAATTGCACCACCTTGAAAAGGCGGGTACTCTGGATTGTAGTCTGTTTTCCATTTCTCCATATATTCTTGCATTAAATCTAATGGATTCCCTCTTTTTATTGTTTCCTTACCGCTTTCACTTATATGTAACTTTTCACCCTTCCCTTGGATTACCGCTACCGGGTTTAAACCCACTATGTTATAACGACCGCCACGTCCACTTTCCAGCAAAATATGTTGCGGCTTATCCTGAGAAAGAAATTTATATTGCTTAAAGAAATCTAACTGATATGGAATAGAAAGCGCTAAAGATTTCCTTCGTTGCATATCAACACCCCGTCTTCTTTTATCCCACCCTCTTAGATGAACCAGCTCCAACTACATAAGTTATTTATATAGAGATTGATTATACTCGAAGGCTAGTGAAAATAATTTAATTATACTACCTCTTATTTTACATGAAGTTTTCTAGTCATTCACTCTTTTCCTATTTCCAATCCAAAAAGAAAAAGCATCCTTTTTCAAGGATGCTTTTTCAATCGCATTTAATTATGATTCAAATTGATAAAGTGGTGTACTTAAATAACGTTCACCGTTACTCGGGATAATAACAAGTACCTTTTTCCCTTTACCTAACTTTTTCGCAACTTCTGTTGCTGCATAAATAACTGCGCCTGAAGAGATACCAACTAAAATACCTTCCTCTTTAGCCACTCTTCTCGCATATTCAAATGCTTGCTCTGTTTTCACTTGAATAATTTCATCATATACTTCTACATCCAACGTCTCCGGAACAAATCCCGCCCCAATTCCTTGGATTTTATGTGGACCTGGTTTCCCCCCAGATAATACTGGTGAATCTGCAGGTTCTACTGCATAAATTTTAATATCTTTATACGCTTCCTTCAGCACTTCACCAGCACCAGTAATCGTTCCACCTGTACCAATACCTGCAATAAACGCATCTAATTGGTCGCCCATTTGTTCAATAATTTCTGGACCTGTTGTTAAACGGTGAATTTCTGGATTTGATTGGTTTTTGAACTGTTGTGGTATAAAGTAGCCATGCTCTTTCGCTAATTCAGTCGCTTTACGAATTGCTCCACCCATCCCTTCAGGACCTGGAGTCAATACTAATTCAGCACCGTAAGCACGTAATAAATTACGACGCTCAATACTCATTGTTTCTGGCATTACTAAAATTGCATTATATCCTTTAGCAGCCGCTACCATCGCTAAACCAATCCCTGTGTTACCACTTGTTGGCTCAATGATTGTATCGCCCTCTTTTAACAATCCCTTTTTTTCAGCATCTTCAATCATAGCTAGTGCAATACGATCTTTAACGCTACTCCCTGGATTCATAAATTCTAGTTTTAAGTATATATCTGCGCTGTCTGATTCTACGATGCGGTTCAACTTAACGATCGGCGTTTTCCCGATTAATTCTGAAACTGATTGTGCCACTCGCATTCCTGTCACTCCTAACACCGAGTATTTTTATTGGTTTTATCTATATTTAGATTTTGTCAGAAAATTCCCTGTTTGTCAATCTATTCGGAGGGTTAATCCCCTTATTACAAATTCTCAATTAAATTTGTAATATCTTCTTTAGAGAACTTGTATCGTTCATTACAGAAATGACAATGAACTTCTGTTTCTTCTTCTTCTTCACGAATTTGCTCTAACTCTGTTTTACCTAAACTAATTAACACACTCTCAATACGTTCACGTGAGCACGTACAATTAAATTGAACATCCATTGTTTCTAATACTTTTACTTTATCTTCTCCAAGGACTGCATATAGTAGCTCTTCTGGAGAAAGACCTTGTTCGATCAATGTTGATACAGGCGGGATTTTTTGCAAACGATCTTCAATGAATGAAATTGTTTCTTCCTGTGCGCCCGGCATAATTTGAAGGATAAATCCACCCGCCGCTAATACGCTGTCATCTCCATTTACAAGTACACCCACACCAACAGAAGAAGGCGTCTGCTCAGAAACTGCGAAATAATACGTGAAATCTTCCCCTAGTTCTCCCGAAACGATTGGAGATTGACCGATAAACGGCTCACGCATACCAATATCTTTAATTACTGTTACAAACCCTTCTGTACCTACCGCTTGATATACACGTAATTTCCCTTGTTCCGTTCCTTCAAAATCAACATGTGGATTCGTTACGTAGCCACGTACATCCCCATTTGCATGAGCATCTACTAAGATAGGGCCAATCGGACCATTACCTTCTACCTTAATCGTTAACTTTTGATCACCTTTTAACATCGCACCCATCATTGTACCTGCAGTTAAAGAACGACCAAGTGCCGCCGAAGCTGTCCTCCATGTATCATGACGTCTTTGTGCCTCACTTACTGTATTCGTTGTACGTACACTATACGCACGTACTTCTCCATCAAACGCTAACGCTTTTACTAAATAATCTTTCATACTTATTTATTCACCTTTCTCATGCTGTAAATTTGCATTACGCTCATATAACATATACAAGCCTTTTAACGTTAAAAATGGATCTACAATATCAATTACATTCGATTCTTCTGAAATTAATTTCGCCAATCCACCTGTTGCAATAACTTTCGGTTCTTGTTTAGCTTCTTCTTTCATACGCTTAACAATACCTTCCACTTGTCCTACATAACCATAAAGAATACCTGATTGCATCGCACTTACTGTATTCTTCCCAACAACACTGCTCGGTTTTGTAATTTCAATACGAGGAAGTTTTGCTGCCCTACTATATAAAGCCTCTGCTGAAATCATAATTCCTGGCGTAATAACTCCACCCATATAATGCTTTTCTTCATTAATATAACAATATGTAGTAGCCGTACCAAAATCAACAATAATAAGTGGACTTCCATACAATTGGATTCCCGCTACTGCATTTACAATTCGATCTGCGCCTACTTCACGTGGATTTTCATATTTAATATTTAGCCCCGTTTTTATTCCAGGCCCTACTACAAGCGGTTTAATTTTAAAATATTTTTCACACATACGTTCTAAAGCGAACATAATTGGTGGTACGACTGAAGACACAATAATACCTTTCACATCTTCAAACGAAAGACCCTCATGATCAAGTAACTGTTTTACAAGCATTCCATATTCATCTTCTGTCTTATGACGATCTGTTTCCATGCGCCAATGCTGACGAAGTTCCCCCTCTTCAAACACGCCTAGTACAGCATTTGTGTTCCCTACATCCAATACAAAAATCATATTCTCACCACTTATCTTATTTAATCTATATTTGTGTAGTATGTATAAAACTTATAAAAACATCATATCACACATACTTATATAATCAGCTTTCCTATCCTCATCATTTTACAAAAAGATTGCTCTCTATTTCAATTTTTAATACTAGTTTTACTTAAATTACTTTATCCACTAAGCCCTTAATAGTAATTAACAAAAATCTTAACAAACAAAAAAGGAGTGACGATAGTCACTCCTTCATTTCTTACTTATCTTCTTTATCTTCATCGTCTTTCTTCATATTGATGTTTACTTTCACATCATCTGAAGATGTTGGACGCTCAGGTAATCTGCCATAATCATATAAATGATTAATTTGCTCTGCGTCTAATGTTTCTACTTCAAGTAACGTTTTCGCGATAATATCAAGCTTATCTCGTTTTTCAGTAAGAATATGTTTCGCACGAGCATAACATTCTTTAATAATTGTTTGCATTTCCACATCAATTTCATGTGCGATTGCATCACTGTAGTTTTGTTCTGAATGGAAGTCTCTTCCTAAGAATACCTGACCACCTTGTGAGCTACCAAATTGCATCGGTCCAAGCTTATCACTCATACCGAATTCCGTAACCATACGTCTTGCAATACCAGTTGCACGTTGGAAATCGTTGTGAGCACCTGTACTTGCTTCACCAAATACAATCTCCTCAGCTACTCGCCCACCAAGTAAACCAGTGATTTTATCAAGTAACTCTGGCTTTGTCATGAAGTAACGATCTTCTTTCGGAAGCATTACCGCATATCCACCAGCCTGACCACGAGGGACAATTGTTACTTTATGAACGACATCAGCTTCATCAAGAACAACACCAATTACAGTATGGCCTGCTTCATGGAAAGCAACGATATTACGTTCTTTTTCAGAGATAACACGACTTTTCTTAGCTGGACCTGCAATAACACGATCCGTTGCTTCATCGATATCACTCATATCAATCTTCTTCTTATCTCGACGTGCAGCTACTAAAGCAGCTTCGTTTAATAAGTTTTCAAGATCCGCACCAGAGAATCCTGGTGTACGAGTCGCAATTGCTCTTAAATTAATATGCTCATCAAGCGGTTTATTACGCGCATGTACTTTCAGTACAGCTTCACGGCCATTTACATCTGGACGATCTACTGTAATTTGACGGTCAAAACGACCTGGACGTAATAACGCTGGGTCAAGAATGTCTGGACGGTTTGTCGCAGCAATGATAATAATACCTTCGTTTGCACCGAATCCATCCATTTCAACAAGTAACTGGTTCAATGTTTGCTCACGCTCATCATGACCACCACCAAGACCTGCGCCACGTTGACGACCTACTGCATCAATTTCATCAATGAAAATGATACAAGGAGCATTTTTCTTTGCATTTTCAAATAAATCACGTACACGTGATGCACCGACACCGACAAACATCTCTACAAAGTCAGAACCACTGATAGAGAAGAATGGAACGCCAGCCTCACCTGCAACAGCACGTGCTAATAAAGTTTTACCTGTACCTGGAGGTCCAACTAATAGGACACCCTTTGGAATACGGGCACCAACTTCAGAAAACTTACGAGGGTCTTTTAAGAATTCAACTACCTCGACAAGTTCTTGTTTCTCTTCATCCGCCCCAGCAACATCTCTGAAACGAACTTTTTTCTTTTCATCATTATATAACTTCGCCTTACTTTTCCCGAAGTTCATAACACGGCTACCGCCGCCTTGAGCCTGGTTTAATAAGAAGAAGAATAAAATGAAGATGATGACAAACGGAATGATTGAAGTAAAGAATGTTACCCAAGCACTTGTTTCTTCTGCTGGTTGATACTTAACTTCGGCACCTTTCGCTTTATCATTGATTTTCTTTTGTAATTCCTCAGTATTTGGTGCATAAGTAACAAATTGTTCTCCTTGGCTAGAGTTATTGAATTGTCCTTTTACCTCAAATACACCATTTTTCGGTTGAAGTTGCACATTACGCACTTCACCGCTTTCTAGTTTAGTAATGAATTTGTCGTAGCTAACTGATGTCGTTTTTTGTGTCGAACCATTAAAATAGCTCACGATTCCAATTACTACTAAGAATATCAGTAAATAAAAGATGGTATTACGGAAGATACGATTCATTCCTAACCTCCTCTCACGGCATAAACACTATAGTAAATCGTAACATAGAAAAACTTTCCTATACAATTGTAAAGCCTGTATTTAATTAATTTGAGTAAACGCTTGGTTTTAATACGCCTACATAAGGAAGATTACGGTACTGCTCTTTATAATCTAATCCATATCCTACTACAAATTCATGTGGAACAGTAAATCCAACATAATCCGCTTTCAGATCAACCTTACGGCCTGTTGGCTTATCTAATAATGTAACAATTTTTACAGACTTCGCTTTACGATATTTGAATAAGTCTACTAAGTAGCTTAGTGTAAGACCACTATCAATAATATCTTCGACGATTAAAATATCGCGACCTTCTACAGAAGTATCAAGATCTTTTAAAATTTTCACTTCGCCTGTTGAAACTGTAGAGTGACCATAACTAGATACAGCCATAAAATCCATTTCAAGATATGTATCTGTTCTCTTTAATAAATCTGCCATAAATGGCATTGCGCCTTTTAATACACCAATTGCAAGAGGTACTGTGTTTTTATAATCCTCTGCAATAACTGCACCTAGTTCGCGCACCTTTTCTTGTATTTGTTCTTCAGAAATTAATACTTTTTCGATATCTTGATTCATCATTTCATTATCCTCCCGGAAGACTCCTTGCTTTTGTAGTGAATAATCATATATTTACCCTTCTTTGCCATCTCTTTCGAAATTGCAAATGCAGATCGCTTCAACAAGGGTACCCAAATAATGTTCCCACTTGCATCACAAACGACCGGCCATTCTTCTCTTTTTTCTTTTGGTACTTTCGCTTCGATAAAAATAGCTTTTATCTTTTTCGTGCCATCCATACCTTGTATTGACATGCGATCTCCATTTTCCCTAGAACGAATACGAAGTGGATATGATATATCATTATACTTAGCAACAAATACTGTTTCATTCATGTTACTTGGTATATCTTCGCTCACCTCTGTTACAAATTCATCCCCGTTCAATAGTGTAATGGTCCCGGGTACTGATAAATCTTGCAAAAAAGGAGAGACAATTTCTTGTTTAAATCTAAAGCTACACTCCTCGTATGTGCGAACAATTTTCAAATCACCTGGAAAATCAAGTGAACCTGAAGGTTGTGTCCGCTTAAAAAACTCAATCACCTTGTCAATATGTATAGAAGAAAGAGAAGATGGAATCTTATATTCATAAAGATAGTTTAATATTAGTTGAATCCCTCTTCTTTGTAAAGGCATAGACATGGATTCAAAGGCAGGAATTGATAAGCTAATTTGTTTATCACTTTTTTTTGTAATTACTTTATTCATTTTCTCAAAAGCTAATTCCTGCAAATAAGCCTCATCCTCTTGCATCTGCACGCTAAATTTTTGGAATTTCTCATGCATTTGTGGATTTTCTTCTTTTAAGTGAGGAAGGACATATTTACGTAATCGATTCCTTGTATATACTTCCTTTTTATTACTCGGATCTATACGTGGAATTAAATTTAGCTTATTACAGTAATCAACAATTTCTTCCTTCGTTACCCCAAGTAACGGCCTAATTAAATATCCATTATGAAAAGGACGCTTCACTGCAATTCCTGCATATCCTTTCGGAGTACTCCCTCTTACAAGACGCATTAAAATTGTCTCGACTTGATCATCTCCATGATGTCCAAGAGCAACATATCTTGCATCATATTTCTTCATTATTCTTTCCAAAAATGCATATCTGCATTCTCTAGCAGCAACCTGTGCATTCATTCCGTATTGCTGTTGATATTGTGATACATTAATCCTTATCGTTTCACAAATAATTCCCAGTTCTTCACAAAGGTCCTGCACAAACTGTAAATCCTCATGAGATTCATCACCTCTAAACATATGATCCACATGAGCTACTACAATTTCCAACTGTTTTTCCGCTCTTTTTTCTAATAAATAATATAAAAGGGCTAACGAGTCAGGACCACCAGAAACTCCCACAACAATTGTTGAATCATTCTTTAATACATCATGCTGCTTTACAAAGTCATCTACTTTTTCAACAAATGTATCTTTCAACTTCGCAATCACCTTTCATTAAACAAGAACAGCAACGTTAGTTACCTTGTCTATAATGGTACAACTTTTACAAACATTGTGCAAAAAAAAGATATACAAAAATTACATTTTTATCTTACATCCTCCGTGTATATTCATAAAATCAATAACATTACCTTTTCCCACAAAAAAACCTAGGTATTCACCTAGGTTTTTAAAATCAAATTATAGATAAACATTCCACTTATATTTTACTGCGCCTGCATTCCTACAATCGGAATCGTAGCCCACTTCGGCATATTTTTCTTCACTTTTGCCACCACAATAGTCATATCATCATTTATATAACCATCACAAGAGCGAATCACTTCTTCCATAATGATATCAGCAATTTCTTGCGGGTCTTCGGTTTGCAATTCTTTAATTTTCCGCTTCATCCATAATTCATGATTCTCTACATGCTGCGCGCCCTCAAAAATCCCATCGCTCATCATAATAAGGATATCGCCCGTTTTTAATTGTTCACCCACCACATCAACTTCAACATCTTCGATGATTCCCATCGGTAAATTACTTGCTTCAATTTTCAAAATATTATTCGCGCGTTTAACAAAACTCGGCGTTGATCCAATCTTTAAAAACCTAGCACTCGCATCCCGCAAATCTACCATAGCTAAATCTAATGTTGTAAACATCTCTTCTGTCGTTCTCAAAGAAAGGATTGAATTGATAGACTTAATAGCTATTTCTTCATCAATACCCGATTGGAGTATTTTTTGTAATAATTTCACCGTTTCCTTACTTTCCATATGAGCTCTTTGCCCATTACCCATACCATCACTAATCGCAAGTGCGTATTTACCAACACTTAAATCCATCATCGCATAAGAGTCACCCGAAACAAACCCACCGCCTTTTGCGGCTGTAGCCAATCCTGTATCAAGAGAATACGTCTTCGCCGAACCAAATGATATTAAACTGTGACCATTCGGATAAGAAGACTTTTCTTCATGTTTAACGACAATATTTTCTTTAAGGATATCCGAAAGCATCGGTGCAACTAACTTTTCACATTCACCATGTTCATTAGATGCAACTGGAATCAACATTTCAATATCAATACTTCCTCTATCTAAACAATAAATATCAACATGCTCTACTTCGACACCAAAATCACGGAACGCTTGCATAATCTGCTCTTCCTGCACTTGATGATTTTCACGCTCTCGTTGTATCTCCTTAGCAAAATCTTCCATAACTTTTGATACACCTAATAGTTGCTCCGCTACTATTCTACGATTTTCCTTCATTTGTTTTCGCAATTTTTGTCCCTCATAGAAGTGATCTAATTCACCCGCTACTAAATCCGTCACTTTTTTCCCTCTCACACAATGCTTGTCCCACTCACGAACTAATTTACGATTATGTTGCAGGGTTCCTTCTTCCGTTTCATTCATTATTTGTTTCATATAATCGTACGTTTTATCGAAATTCACTACCCAGCATTGATCCTTTTTAAAGCACGTTTGACATGTTTTCGCAGTAATTGTACTCAAAAACAAATCTGCTTCTGTCTCTTTATCTTCTTCCTCTACATACCCATATACAGAAAAACTATTAGATAAAGCAGCAAATACATTTGCGAATTGGTTGATTTTGTTCGCTGTAACATCACGCATCCTTCTTAAATATTGTTGTTGATCTTGCGAATGCTCTTGTGTACCTGGCATAAATTTAGCAATACGATCCAAAACAAGCTTTGGCGTTAATAAGAAGATAGCAATCGCTACACCTGACTCAATTAAAGTTGTTACAATATTTGTCTGCTTGTCTACATATAATGTAATTAAGCTTGTCCCTATTAATAAACCTAAACTAACACCTAAACGCTTCCCTTCTTTTAACAACCCACCAAGTAATCCAGAAAAAGCGAGAAGGCTAAGCTGAGACAAACTAGACACATTTGCTAAACTTAATATCAATCCTGTTACGACCCCCACTGTAGATCCTGTAGCAGCACCCGCAATAAATGCAAATACTAGTACTAAATACCTTGTAAAAATATGTTGAATAGAAGCATCATATACAAACCAATCTGTTGTACCCGTTAAAACAGATGCTAGTAATATAATCAAACAAACAATTTCTTCTGTCTCTAAAGCCTGTTGTTTTCCTTTCCTTTCCACTAAAAGCGGGACACTTTGTAAAAATATCATAGTTAATACGAAACTAAGCCCAGCCTCAATGGTACTAACGAGTAAATCGTACATGGTGACAGTTTGTTGCGCAAAATATACAACAACTAAGTGTGCGGTTAATGCGGAGATAAATACTTGAAATGGAACAAGTCCAACGGTTTTACGTGTAAATCTACTAAAGAAGATATTATAAATGAAGAAAGTAAAGATAGATGCAAAAGTAAAAAACAAATTATCTATCGAGACTGAAAGAGCTCCTCCCATTAGAGCTAAAAATGCTAGCGGCATCTTATCCCGCTTCATAACATAAACAGCAGCAAAAAACGGTAGTGCAAACGGTAAAATATTTGTTAATATATATGCTCTTCCCAAAAGAAAACCAATAACAACAATAATAAATCCCCATCTAAAGAAAACTTGTTCGAATTTCATTCGCAACTTACTCGTCCACTTTATTCCTCCAAGCTGACTCTCATTCATTGCCAATGCACTTGTATTCATAGTATTCCTTCCTGCTTTAGGCATATTTTTAACACCACCTGCATAGTTTAATTACTGTCATTATAAAAGATGATTGTTGGGATTTTTGTCAAAACAACAGTTTTCACTTTTATAATCGTTCGACTTTTTATTCGAAATAACTCTACAGATATACACGGTATGTAAGTTATCCTTGATTTTTTAATTAAATATTCAGAAAATATAGGGTGATTTTGTAGAAGTGTTGTATGTCTTAATCCATTTAACAAAAAAAGATCATGCAAATTTGCATGATCTTTTTAGATGACCCGTACGGGATTCGAACCCGTGTTACCGCCGTGAAAGGGCGGTGTCTTAACCACTTGACCAACGGGCCGTTAAAATAAATATAGCGGCGGAGGGGATCGAACCCCCGACCTCACGGGTATGAACCGTACGCTCTAGCCAGCTGAGCTACACCGCCATGTCGTCTTATTTAACGGACAATTAGTATCTTACATCAGATATTATTTAAAGTCAACACATCTTGAAAACTTTTTTAAAATATATTTTCACATATAAAAAAGCACCCTGAGCCATCACTCTGGGTACCTCTCTATATGTTAAAAACTAAACGGCCTTATTATCCGCGACGTGCGCCACGGCCACCACGTTTAGACTCTGTGTTACGCTTTAAAGAAGTTAAACGATCTTCGCTATCCTTTAAGAAGCGTGCCATCTTTTGCTCAAATGTTTCTTTTGGAGCTCGGTCGTTACCGCCACCACGATTATCTCTGTTGAAAGAGCGATTATTACGTTGTGGACGTCCAGAACGTTGTTGATCACCACCGCGTTGGTATTCACCGCGTGGACGATCTCCTTCTGTTTTTTCACGTTCTTTCGCTTTTTTGATAGATAAACCAATCTTTCCATCTTTTTCAACATTAATAACTTTTACTTCTACTTGGTCGCCCACTTTTAAGTGATCGTTAATATCTTTTACATAGTTATCAGCAACTTCACTAATATGAACAAGACCAGTTAAGCCTTCTGGCAGCTCCACAAAAGCCCCAAAATTTGTAATACCTGTTACTTTACCCTGTAACTTGCTGCCTACCTCGATTGACATAAAAAAAATGCTCCTCCTTAGTGGTTAAAAAGTCAAATTTTACTTTATTATATATAATCCTAAAATATAGTGTCAATAAGACATACTCTACTTCGAAACAGGAAAAATTATCTCCCCTTTACCAGAGAAGAAATAATCCCTTCTAGCAATCTTTAATACGTACTCTTCATCATTTAACTTTTGAACTTCGTCTTTTAGACTTTTTTCTTTATTCGTTAATGAATCCAGTTCTTTTTTCATGTCCTTAACTTTTGCTTCTTTTGCTTTAATGGAACTGTTTTGTTGATAAAACGTTACACTAATACTCGCAATAATTGTAAAAGTAAAGACAAGAAAAACCGCTAAACGGCGATAAAGTCGCTTCCTGTTCTCATCCGTTTGTATTATATGCTCTTTAACAGGATTTGGACTCTGTTTTTCGATTGTTCTTTGTCTCAGTTCCCTCATTTCCGAGGTCCCCCTAACTTCTTTTTTATACGCTCCCATATTTGGAAGATATGTCCCTTCAATTTTGCTATATATTGCAGGAACCCTATATGTTTCACTATAAAAAGTTTAACACGATTAGGGAGAAGTTTCCATATGAGCGAAGCAATAAATCGAACAGGCCAGAAAAAAACTTTCCATATGAAAAGTAATATCCAAATCACAATTTTCCATAACACATGTCCAATTGAAAGCAGTATACGAAATAAGAATAATATAAATGCAATAAATAGCTGCGCTATAATAATAACAGGTTTTATCATGAGTAGCTGTATAATTCGAACAAAAAAATATGTTGTTTGCATAAAAATATAGATGAGAAAATTTAACAGCTTCATGTATAGTGCTTTCAGTAAGCTTTGATATGCCGCAAAACCACATAACAATGCCAAAAACACATATATACGTAGTTCAGCTTCATTTACGAGAAGCAATACATAAAAGACGAATAATGCTTGGACAATCCAAAATAATATATCTTGTATAAATACAAGCCAACGTTTACGTTCTTGGCGCTTTAAAAAACGTTGATATGTATCTAAAGACGCTCCAATCCAAGCACCCATTCCAATCATTGAAAGCATTGTATACAACTGAATTGTTAGACTCATTTAAACAACTTACTAAAGAAACCTTTAGTTTTTTCTCCTTGATTTTCATCAATATACAGCATCTCATTAACTTTCCCTTTAATCGACACAATACCTTTTTCTACATCTAAATTTTTCATTTGTAAATTTTGACCACGAATCGTTAAAAAACCCATTACGGTCTCTAGCAAAAACTCTTCGCTATCAAAACTCTCTACCTGCTTCACACCGGTAATATCAATTATACGCCTGCCACGCATAATAATGTCATGTTCTACAGAAACATTTTGTTGATTAGAAGACGTAGGTGAGTAACCATTATTCACGTAAATCCCCCCATAGGTTTTTACTAGCTAATAGTAATGTATGAGGGGATACATGATTTTAGAACAAGCCTTCTTCCGCTTTTACTTTTTCTTCACGAACTAAGCTATACATATTTGCTGCATCTTCTTTTTTAGTTGTTTCTTTCAATTCATTTATTTTTACAGTCACTATTTTTTGACCAAAACGAATTGTTAATTCATCAGCTACTTTCACATCAGAACTCGCTTTTGCCACTTGACCATTAATAGATATTCTTCCTTGATCAGCTACTTCTTTCGCTAATGTTCTTCTTTTAATTAAACGTGACACTTTTAAAAACTTATCTAGACGCATATCAAATCCCCCTATTAACGCTCTGTTTGTTTCGCTTCTTCCCATAAAACATCTAACTGTTCTAATGATAAATCTTCCATCTCTTTATTCATTTCAGCTACTTTTGCCTCCATGTATAAAAAACGACCAGTAAATTTCTCATTAGTTGAACGTAACGCCTCTTCTGGATCTATTTTGTAATGACGGGCTATATTAACAAATGCAAATAGTAAATCACCAAACTCACCTAGCATCTTTTCCTCATCCATGTTTGTAACTTCTTGTTGGAACTCTTGCCATTCTTCCAAAGCTTTCTCTATCATCGGCTGCACATCAACCCAATCAAATCCAACCTTACCAGCTTTCTTCTGAATTTCAAAGGCGCGTAGTAACTGCGGCAAACTTTTAGGAACGCCATTTAAAACAGATTCTTTCACGAATCCTTTTTCTTGTTTTTTAATTTCTTCCCAATTGGCAATCACTTCATCAGCATTGTTTACATCCGTATTTCCAAATACATGTGGATGGCGACGAACCATTTTTTCAGATAGAGTTCGAATGATATCATCTATAGAGAACCAACCTTCATCTTCTCCGATTTGAGCATGAAGCATAACTTGTAATAATATATCACCTAATTCTTCTACTAAGTGATCATCATCCTCTTCATCAATTGCTTCCAACACCTCATAAGCTTCCTCAATTAAATATTTCTTTAATGATTGATGCGTTTGCTTTTTATCCCACGGACAACCATTTGGACCACGCAGGTCTGCAATAATTTCTCTAAGAACATCAAACTGTTGATACAAGGACGCACGCTCCTGAACAGGTGGCACGTACACACTTGTTAAATTATTCAATTCCGTTTCATGATCTAACATGTACAACGGTACCTTCTTTACTTGTTCAAATGAAGTTCCTGCAGCTGTTACGATATACACTTCATAATCATCTGGCAACATCTCCATTAATGTTAATTTCACATCAGATGCAACGAATGCATCATATACTTGGCAAAAGATTAAATGTTGACGTAATTCTAATTGCCCTCTTTCAAATGATGTAGCATCAAGTAATTGAAATCCTTCAATCGGATCAATTTTTAGGCTTGCAAACATAGGATCAAGGAAACTTTGTCCACCCTCAATTCGCACTTCAACATTTGAAACGTCTCCTTTTTCCAACAATAGCTGAACTGTTCTTTCTGCTACAAGTGGATGCCCCGGAACCGCATAGATAATTTCTGTACCTTCAGCTTGTTCTAGCAATTTATTCGCAATTGTTTCATATACAATTTCAAACGTATCATGTGCTTCATATACAGCATCAAAAGCCGTATATTGTATACCTTCTTTCTCCAATTCTTCTATAACCGGATGTTCCTTCGTTCTAACAAACAGATGGTCTGCTTCTTTTATTTTTCGATATACACCCATCGTTAGCTGATCTAATTCACCAGCACCTAAACCTAAAACAGTAATGATTCCACTCACAACCTGTCACCTCTATCCACTCTTCTTCAATGAACCTTCTTTTTTCTCTTGTTTCATAACAGTTCCTAATTCTTTTTTTGTAAATACACGTAATTTTAAAATAAAAAACATATATGTCAATCCGCCGATGGCTACACCTAACAACGCTTCAAGCGTCGCGCTCGCTCTATGTTCCGTATCAATTACTAATCCAGACATCTGCAACACACGCGTGAACATCATTAATACAAATCCCATACAGATACCACTAATTACTACACCTAACATATTTCGCTTATTGATAAGTGACCCTGATACAGCTCTCATAAGCAACAAACTATTTAGTCCAGAAATTATGATTAACGCACATAAAGTCGCTAAGGCTGCCCCTTTCACACCAAAATAAGGCATGAATATATAATTTAACGCTAACTTTAAGCAACCTCCAAATACAACAAATAATGCTGGCTTAAATGTTTGTCCCAACCCTTGTAAAATAGAAGCCGTCGTAATTGACAATGAACTAAATAAAATAGATAAAGATAAAATAGATAAAACATCTGATCCATCACTATTTTCAAACAACATAATATTCGTAGGTTGAATAATACAAGTTAGTCCAATAGCTGCTGCAAATCCAATAACAAATGTTATTTTCATTGCTAACTTTACCTTTTCTTGAATAAAGGAAAGATCTCCTCTTTCCTTCGCCGCTGTAATAATTGGAATAAGTGATAACGAGAAAGAAGTCGTCACAACAGTACCTAATTGCATTAGCGGAATACTTCTATCATAAACACCCTTTAATACTTTTGCACTTTCAGCCTGTTCTCCCGCACCAATAAGTAAAGTGTACAAGGACATTGAATCAGCCATCTGTATAAAAATAAGCACTAAATTACTAACACAAATCGCTAATCCCTGCCAAAAAAGGATTTTAATTATCTTCCTTTTACCCTTAATTCTCGCTACACGTTTAAAAAATATGGAACGAAAATCTCGACGCATATACAACATAAGTACAATAATCCCAATAAGTCCACCCGCAATTGAGCCTAACATAGCCCCTGCACCAACTGTATATAAATCAAATCCGTGAGCAATTAGGAATAGCGATAAAAATACAATAATAGAAACTCGAATTGTTTGTTCTATTACTTGCGAAACAGCCGTTGGCATCATATTATTGAACCCTTGAAAATACCCTCTTGCTACAGACAAAAACGGCATCAATAAGAACGAAAATGAAATAACACGTACCAACTTATCTAAGTGCATATCGCCCATAGCTATCGCGATTGTTTCGGCCCCAAAAAACAATGTAAAGAAACCTATAAAACCAATTCCTAATAAAAACCAAAAAGATACACAAATAATTTCTTCTGCTTCTCTCTGTTTTCCCCACTCTAGTCGTTCTGCAACCATTTTTGAAATGATAACAGGAAATCCATAAGTAGCTAAAATTAAACAAAATCCATAAAACGGGTAAATTTGTTGGTAAATATAAAAACCAATATCCCCTGCTATATTTTGATATGGAATACGGTAAAAAGCGCTTAATACTTTTGTAACAAAACTTGCAATCGTTAATATAATAGCCCCACGCCAAAAGGCTTGATACTTCTTCGCTTCCATACAAGAAAACTCCTTTTTCTATTCTCACCTCTCGTATTATATCATAAAGAAAAGTACAAACTCCCTTACCACCACGGGTAATACTAGGTCCCTACACGTTAAAAATATTCAATGAAAAAAGGTAGCAAAGCGCTACCTTCATTCAATATACATATATCTCCAAATAATTGATTTCTCAAAAAGAAAGATCATAATTAGGAAAGATTGCTACTTCTAAAATCAATATACCCTTACTGTTCCATTTGTTTCGCTAAGAAACTGGCAGCAGTATTAACCGCTTTATGCTCGATTTCGCTTATAATAGCTTCTTTTGAAAAAATAATGACGGCTCCAATTGGGTCTCCGTTTGCAACAATCGGTCCAACTGTATAAGAATGAACCTTTTCTGTTACACCATCGATAATGGAAATATCACTTTCGTCCGTCATAATAACAGACTTTCTTTCTTCCATCGTTTTTTCGATTAGATCGCCAACACTTTTATTTAAGTATTCTTTTTTCGATACGCCTGATACTGCGATGATAGAATCTCGGTCACAGACAAGCACATTATGTCCTAAGCTGTCATATAAAGCCTCAGCATATTCCTTTGCAAAATCACCTAGTTCACTAATTGGAGAATACTTCTTTAAAATTACTTCTCCATCGCGATCAACAAATATTTCTAGTGGGTCTCCTTCTCGAATACGTAAAGTTCTACGAATTTCCTTTGGGATTACTACCCTGCCTAAATCATCAATTCGACGTACGATTCCAGTTGCTTTCATTCTAATGCTGCCTCACTTTCTACTGATGATCAAAGTGGTGAATTTACCTGTTCATGTAAAAATCACCAACTGTTAGACATAGTATTTTACACATTAGTTCTTCTATGCACGTCGAATTGTATTTTTTTATCTTATTTTAGGCATTTATTACTTCTTTTTTCACATCTGGTAAGCCTTTTAATAAATTTTCAGCAATTGTTAACCACTTCGATGTCTCTAAGCCATTTGTTTTCATAACAATTTTCAATTGTGATCCTTCCATTCCTAGACCGATCATACGCCCAAAACTATTTCCGAGCATGAATAATTTTCCACCATCAATATTTTGACTTGCTTGTTCAGAAAACAGGAATGTTACTTCAAATTTATTCTGCTTAATTAACTCAATTTGTTCTTTCATTGCCAACACTTTAATATTTGCAATTTGTAATAAATAACCAACTTCTTGTGGGTAATCACCGAATCTATCGATCATTTCTTCCTGCAATTCTTCAATATCCTCAATTGCAGAAACACCTCTAAATTGTTTATACATCATAATTTTTTGCTTACTATCTGAAATATAAGCATCTGGTAAGTATGCATCTACCTCTAAGTCAATTTCAACATTAACTGTATTTTCAGCCCCATCTGTTCCTCTTCGCTGTTCAATTGCATCTTTTAACATTTGAGAATACAGATCAAATCCGACAGAATCAATAAACCCATGCTGTTCTGCTCCTAACAAATTACCTGCTCCACGAATAGATAAATCTCTCATCGCAATTTTGAAACCAGATCCAAGTTCTGTGAACTCTTTAATTGCTTGCAGACGCTTCTCTGCAACTTCTGACAGCACTTTGTCACGTTTATAGGCAAAGTATGCATATGCAACACGATTAGAACGTCCAACACGCCCACGAAGCTGGTACAACTGTGATAACCCCATACGATCTGCATCAAATACAATTAACGTATTTACGTTCGGAATATCTACACCCGTCTCAATAATTGTTGTACTTACAAGAACATCATGCTGTCCTTCTAAAAATGATAGCATAACAGACTCTAATTCACTTTCGTTCATTTTCCCATGTGCGTACGTTACGCGAGCATCTGGAACTAACATCGAAATTTCATCTGCTTTTCTTTCAATATCCTCTACACGGTTATATAGGAAGTAAATTTGACCGCCTCTTGCAAGCTCTCGCTCTATCGCCTCTCGCATTAATGCTGGATTATACTCTACTACATACGTTTGGACTGGGAAACGATTTTCTGGCGGTGTCTCAATAACAGATAAGTCGCGCACACCAAGCATAGACATATGAAGCGTCCGCGGAATCGGAGTTGCCGTTAATGTTAATACGTCAACATTCGCCTTCAATTGTTTAATTTTTTCTTTATGCGTCACACCAAATCTTTGTTCTTCATCAATAATAAGAAGCCCTAAATCTTTATAAGTGACATCTTTAGATAAAATACGATGTGTTCCGATTACAATATCTATTGTGCCATCCTTTAAGCCCTTAATCGTTTCATTTTGTTGCTTTCTCGTACGGAATCTACTTAATAATCCTATATTGATTGGATAATCTTGAAAACGCTCTCGAATTGTTTCATAGTGTTGCTGCGCAAGAATCGTTGTCGGTACTAAAATCGCAACTTGTTTTTCATCCATAATTGCTTTAAATGCCGCACGAATAGCCACTTCCGTCTTTCCATACCCTACATCACCACAAAGGAGCCTATCCATCGGGCGTCCGCGTTCCATATCTTTTTTAATCTCGTCAATAGAACGTAACTGATCCTCTGTCTCTTGATATGGGAAAGATGATTCGAACTCTTGTTGTTCTGCCGTATCCGGCGTATATGCATAGCCTTTTGAAGCTTCGCGCTCAGCATATAGTTTAATTAGGTCATCCGCAATGTCTTGTACAGATTTTTCAACTTTCGTTTTAACCTTTTTCCAATCATTTCCGCCTAATTTGTAAACTTTCGGATCCTTACCTTCAGACCCTACATATTTTTGGACTTGATCAATTTGTTCAATTGGAACGTATAACTTATCATTACCTTGATATTTAATATTTAAATAATCTTTATGAACACCATTAATCTCTAATGTCTCAATACCTAAAAATTTACCTATACCATGATTTACGTGAACTACATAATCTCCAACTTTTAATTCCGAATAACTTTTAATACGTTCAGCATTCGATAACTTTTGTTTACGTTGTGATTTTTTAACTTTCTTATGAAAAAGCTCCTTTTCAGTAATGACAACAAGCTTTTGCATCGGCATTTCAAACCCTGCATGTAAATCACCTACAGCAATTTGTAGCCTTCCAGGCAATAAGATATCTGTGCCTTCTACAATATCTGCCTCAATATCATAATCACTTAAAATATGTTGTAATTTCTTCACACGTTCATCATCTGTTCCAAGTACAACAGTCGTAAAATGCCCTTCATTCCATCTATCAATTTCTGTTTTTAACAAATTCATCTGTCCATGGAAATCTTGCATTGTTTTACATGTTACATTTACAATATTTTGCGGATGTGTGTGTGCGATATGACGCAAGAATAACGTTAAATATACAAAACTTCTTTTTTTATGATGAAGAAACCCCTCAAATGCGTGAGAGAAAGATAAATCTTGAATAATTGTTCCTTCACCAAGAAGTGATATATACCATTCCGCCTCTTCTGTTTCAAGATGTGATGCTGTTTCTTGAATACGGGAAATCTCATCTAAAATTACAACACCATCTTCTGGTAAATAATCTATCAGACTAGCAGGTTCTTTATAGAAAATAGATAAGTATTTAAACATCTGTTCTATACTTTGCCCGTTTTTCAACATCTCAATTTCATGACTTACCGTCTCAAGCACTGTAGTCTTTAGTTTATCATCAGAAAGTTTTTGCATCGTCTTAGTCAAACCTTCTTCAAGATGCTGAATTCCTGATTTTAATTCTTCCTGTGAAAATAAAAACTCTGTTGCCGGACCAAACCTAACGCTTTCTTTTTTACCTTGAGAACGCTGTTCATCCACATCAAATAATCGAATAGAATCGACTTCTGTATCAAAAAATTCAATACGAAATGGTAGTTCTTCAGTTAAAGGATAAATATCTAATATTCCCCCGCGTAAACTGAACTCCCCTGGAGCTTCTACCATCGCCTTACGTTCATAGCCAATATGATGTAAAGTATGCAAGAGCGCATCTAAATCAATCTCTTGCCCTAGATTGATTTCAACTTGCTTTTGCTTCCACAATTCTTTTATTGGTAAAAATCTACGCAATCCTGCCACTGGCGCTACAATGATTCCATTCTCTCCCGCAGCCAAGCGATTTAACACTTCTATACGTTGCGCCTTCAATTCTGGACTTGCAACCCCAATTTCCGATGCTATCAGTTCATTCACTGGATATAGCCACACATCTTTTTCACCAAGTAACGCCACTAAATCTTCATGTACTTTTTGTGCTTGGTATAAGTTATGTGTAACGATTAATTGTGATTTTTTTGTTTTTTTATATAAAGCCGCCATTAATAATGAACGAGAAGACGTTGCCATCCCTGATATAAGTTGTTCTTTTAACCCATCTTCTAATCCATTAATAACCGATTGTATCTCTTCATTTTTATAAAATTGCTCTAATAAACCTATCATTTTTAAAACTCCTCTCAACATAAAGAGCAAGTCATTCTATTTTATGCAAATATTTTGGAAAAGGAAAACAGAAAAATGCTTTGGACATGCCAAAGCGACAACATTTTATTGCAGAAATTTTTCATACTCATAATACTCAGGATAAGATGCGAGCGTTTCTTGACACGATTCACAAATTGTTTTTATATATATATTTCCATTCTCATGAAAATGAATCATCTCTACTACTTCTTGCTCTGTTAGTTGAAATAAAACGTCGCTATATACTTTTTCTGCGTTAATGGAGCCTACATTACCTCCGCAGTGTCTGCAATAATAATACCCTTCCATACTAGCCTCCTAAAAATTCAATTACTACTAGTATGGGTAAAACAAAAGAGAAATATTCCCAATCTCATTTTTAACTATTGAAAGTATTCATGATTTGGAGAAAAGGCTTATTTAGCCACTCTTCACATGCATCCGCTGCTTTTTCAATAGAATGGTTAACATCCGGAATCTCTTCAGATGTAAAGCGTCCTAATACATAATCGACTACCTTCATTCCATTTTTCGGGCGATCGATTCCCATACGGATACGTTGAAATTCTTGTGTTCCTAGGTGCGAAATCGTTGACTTTACACCATTATGTCCACCAGCACTACCTTTCATGCGAAGACGCAATTTACCTACAGGAATGTCTAAATCGTCGTACATAACAACGAAGTCCTCAACATCAATTTTATAATAATCCATGAGTGGACGAATACTTTCCCCAGATAAATTCATATATGTTAACGGCTTTAATAAGATTACCTTTTCTCCATTAACAAACCCTGCACCAAATACACCTTTAAATTTTTGTTCATTCAAAGAAATGTTCCAACGCTTCGCAAGTTCATCAATGGCCATAAATCCAATATTATGCCTTGTTAATTCATATTCTCTACCTGGGTTCCCAAGTCCTACTATCAATTTCATTCTTGTACCACTACTTTCTTTTTTCGATACGAAAAGACGTAACCAAAATTGGTTACGTCTCATTCTATCCAATTAATTGAATAATACACTCACAGATTCTTCTTCGTATACACGAATGATTGCTTCTCCAATTAATGGAGCAACTGAAAGTTCATGTACTTTGTCGATTTTCTTCTCTTCTGGTAATACGATAGAGTTCGTTACAACTAACTCTTTAATATTTGAATTTTGAATACGCTCAATTGCTGGGCCAGATAATACTGGGTGTGTACAGCAAGCATATACTTCAGAAGCACCGTTCTCAACAAGAGCGTTTGCTGCTAATGTAATTGTACCAGCTGTATCAATGATGTCATCAATTAAAATCGCTGTTTTTCCTTCAATATTACCGATAATGTTCATTACCTCTGATACGTTCGGGCGAGGACGACGCTTATCAATAATAGCGATTGGCGCTTTTAGACGATCTGCCATTTTTCTTGCACGAGTTACACCACCATGATCAGGAGACACGATTACGATATCTTTAAGACCTTTTGTTTCAAAGTAATCAGAAAGAATCGGTACACCCATTAAGTGGTCGATTGGGATATCAAAGAACCCTTGAATTTGTGGAGCATGTAAATCTAGAGTGATTACACGAGTTGCACCTGCTGTTTCAAGCAAGTTTGCTACAAGTTTCGATGTAATTGGTTCACGAGAACGCGCTTTACGGTCTTGACGCGCATAACCATAATAAGGAATAACAATATTAATTGTTTTCGCAGATGCACGTTTTAATGCATCGATCATAATAAGTAATTCCATGATATGTTCGTTTACTGGGAAGCTTGTAGATTGAATAATGAATACATCGCAACCACGGATACTTTCTTCAATGTTAATTTGAACTTCTCCATCACTAAAACGATCAACAGAACATTTTCCTAGTCCTACTCCAATATGCTTTGCAATCTGCTCAGCAAGTTCCTTATTAGAGTTTAAAGAGAATACTTTCAAATTAGAATTTAGATATTGAGTCGACATCTAGATTAACCCTCCACATTATGATTTTTTCTTATTCAGCAATTGATCAACATAGTCTTCTTTGTTAACTTGACGTGCACGTGCTACCGATAATGCTTTTGATGGAACATTCTCTGTAATTGTAGAGCCTGCTGCCACATAAGCACCATCTTCAACTGTTACTGGAGCAACAAGGTTTGAATTACATCCAATAAATACCCCATTACCAATCACAGTTTTGAATTTATTCTTACCGTCATAGTTCACCGTAATTGAACCACAACCAAGATTCACGTCTTCTCCAACTTGTGCATCCCCGATATAACTCAAGTGTGAAGCTTTACTTCTATTACCAAAGACAGTTTTTTTGATTTCCACGAAGTTTCCAACGCGTACTTCGTCTCCAATAACTGAATCTGGGCGAATGTGTGCAAATGGACCAATCGATACTTCTGTACCAAGTTTACTATCATGTACAGTAGATTGACGAATTGTCGTACGATCTCCAATTTCACTATCACGAATTACTGTATGCGGTCCAATTTCACAATCAGAACCAATTACAGTGTTCCCCTCAATAATTGTTCCTGGATGAAGAACTGTATCACTACCGATAATTGCATCAGCAGAAATATAAGTGTTACTTGGATCAATAATTGTAACACCATTTACCATGTTCTTTCGGTTGATACGGTTTTTCATAATAATTTCCGCTTGCGATAGAGCGACTCTGTCGTTAACACCTAACGTTTCATCGAACTGCTCTGTTTGATAAGCTGATACGATATGACCTTCATTTTTTAAAATCTCAATAACATCTGGAAGGTAATATTCACCTTGTACGTTATCATTTGAAACTTTAGAAAGTGAAGCAAATAAAGCCTTATTATCAAAACAATACGTACCTGTATTGATTTCTTTAATAGCTAATTCTTTCTCATTTGCATCTTTATGCTCAACAATCTTTTCAACATGACCATTCTCATTACGAACAATACGGCCATATCCAGCAGGTTCTTCTATGTACGCTGTTAGCACCGTCGCCATTGCTCCTGCTTCTTTATGTTGCTGAAGTAATGCTTCCATCGTTTCAGCAGTTATTAGCGGCGTATCCCCACAAATAACTAAAGTTGTTCCTTCTTCATTTGCAAGTACACTTGCAGCTTGATCTACAGCATGTGCTGTACCAAGTTGTTCTGCTTGTAATGCAAACTCACTTACGTTTCCTAGCTGTTCTTGTACCATTTCAGCACCATGCCCAACAACCGTTACAAGTTTCTGCAATCCTAATTGAGATACTTGATCGACTACGTGTTGTACCATAGGTTTTCCACATACAGGATGCAGCACTTTGTATAGCTTAGACTTCATACGTGTGCCTTTACCTGCAGCTAGAATCACTGCAAATCTGTTTGACATATAGACCCTCCATCGCAACCTATTTATCCATTAAAGATATTATCCTAAATCATCATATATTTCAAGAAACACATTTTAACTATTAAATTTTACCATAATTCTTATAAGATGTTTTACTCTTTAGTATCTTTTTTAAGAAATAAGCTATACTATTTAAAATGATTTTGAAAAAATTAGTAGTTTCTTCTTTTTATGTTAATGAATTATGAAATTTTCAAATATAAAGCAAAAAAAAAAAAACAAACTCCTGTAAATGCTTACAGGAGTTTGCTACAAAATTATAAGGCTTTTCGTCAAAGCCCTTTTCATTCGAATTTTACGAAGCACCTGCTTCTTCAAACTCAACCTCTTCTAACTCGCCTAAACGATGATACTCTGTTAAAACCGCATCTTGAATTTTAGAGCGTGTACCAGAATTAATCGGATGTGCAATGTCACGGAACTCTCCATCTGGAGTACGTTTACTTGGCATTGCTACAAATAATCCATTATTACCATCAATTACACGAATATCATGAACAACAAATTCATGGTCCAAAGTAATAGAGGCAATTGCTCTCATGCGGCCTTCTGTGTTTACGCGGCGTAATCTTACGTCAGTCACTTCCATCTTGTGTTCACCACCCTTTTCTAAATAAGCGATATATTTGTATAAATTCCACAAATTTTCTATTTTCCCTTTAATTTTTTAAAAATTTTTAAGATAAAAATTTTTAATGTAGTTGAATATAGAGATTAGTGGAGGTTATCGCTTACAAAAGGTTACTTAACTAGGGCGATTACTTCAATTTCAACGGAAACATCTTTCGGTAATTTTGCTACTTGCACACAAGATCGAGCTGGTTTATGAGTAGAGAAATAAGAGCTATATACTTCATTCACAGCATTAAAATCATCCATGTCCTTTAAAAATACTGTTGTTTTTACGACTGTATCAAATGAAGCACCCGCTTCCTCTAATACCGCTTGTAAATTTTGAAATACTTGTTCTGTTTGTACTGTTACATCTCCTGTTACAAGCTCCCCATTTTCCGTTAATGGAATTTGTCCTGAGCTATAAAACATATTATTTACAATAATCCCTTGTGAGTAAGGTCCAATCGCTTGTGGTGCCTTGCTTGTTTGAACAACTTTCATACTTTTCACCCTTTTATTATTTATTTTACTCTTTAAAAATAGTGTACGAAAGGCAGTTTGTCCATCTATTTTATAATCTATAAATAAAATAAAAAAAGATAGAGCTATCTGCTCTACCTTTTATTCAGCCTCTACAAGCCCTTCATCAAATGGTGCAAGAGAATAATTCCCTTTTTCCACTTGAATCGTTTTTTCTTTCACATCAACTTCCGATAGACGAATTAATGATACAAAATTATTAATTAGTCGTTCTTCAATATCTGTGGATTCTACTAATACACCAATACCAACAACATTAGCCTTGAACTCTTCTAACATACTCATCATACCTTGAATCGTTCCGCCAGCTTTCATGAAGTCATCAATAATTAAAACATTCGATCCTTCTGGAAGGCTGCGTTTTGCTAACGTCATTGTTTGAATTCGTTTAGAAGAACCCGACACATAGTTAATACTAACAGTCGGACCTTCTGTTACCTTATTATCTTTCCTTGCAATTACAACTGGTACATCTAAGTAATTTGCCACTGCATAAGCAAGTGGAATCCCTTTCGTTGCCACTGTCATAACCGCATCAATTGATTGCCTAGCAAAAACAGAAGCAAACAAACGACCTGCGCCATTAATATGGCGAGGATTACTCAATAAATCTGTCATGTATAAGTAACCGCCAGGCAAAATACGATCTGGATTTTCAAATAAGCCACAAAGCTCATCAATAATTAGATCTGCCTCTTCTTCACTTATATACGGTATATATTTCACTCCTCCTGCTGCTCCTGGTATCGTTTGCAATGTGCCGACCCCTTGTTGTTCAAACGTTTGCTTAATAATAACTAAATCCTCACTAATGGAAGACTTAGCCGATTGATACCTTTCAGCAAAAAAAGTGAGAGATACTAGCTGACGAGGGTTTTGTAGCAAGTAATAAGTCATATCGACTAATCTTGTACTTCTTCTAATTTTCATACTCTCACCTCAAATCACGAATATTCTAAACAAATCATAACGTATTATACGTCTTTATTCAAGCGTTTCTCGCTCTCCTAATAAACGTACCGCATAGACCTGTTCACAAAATCCTTTTAATCCGTTATAAATGCGATGCATTCGAGAATCATGGTGTACAAGTCCAAATACAGTTGGACCACTTCCACTCATCAATACAGCATCCGCTCCGAATCGCTTCATCTGTGATTTAATACGTGCAACTTCAGGATGCATTCCAAATGTTACATCTTCTAAAACGTTACCAACAGTATCACAAATCCCTTTATAATCTCCAGAATTTATGACATCAACCATTTTATCTACATTTGGATGTGTAACTCGATTTAACTTTAAATTTCCATACACATCAGCAGTAGATACACCTATATGTGGTTTCGCTAAAATAACCCAACAAGAAGGCGGAGTCTTTATATGCTCAATTTTCTCTCCTCTTCCAGTGGCAATTGCTGTGCCGCCATATACACAGAAAGATACATCTGATCCAATTTCTGCGCCAAGCTCTGCTAACTCATCAATTGTAAGCCCTAAATTCCATAATTTATTAAGACCACGTAATGTCGCTGCTGCATCACTACTTCCACCTGCTAATCCAGCTGCTACTGGAATCGTTTTTTCAATAGTAATAGATACACCTTTTTTTACATTAAACTTCTCTTTTAATAATTTCGCTGCCTGATAAGCTAAATTTCGTTGGTCGTCTGGGACATACCGATTATGGGATAAAATTTCAATACGGTCTTCTGCTAATTCCGTTAGTTCTAGACGATCTGCTAAATCAATGGTTGTCATAATCATTTTCACTTCATGATATCCGTCTTGTCTTTTTCCCAGTACATCTAACGACAGATTAATCTTTGCTGGTGCTTTCACTAGTAGCTTCAATCTATTCACCCACTCTATGTACTCAATCTTTTATCGTTTATTTTACCATAAATTTATAGTAAGACGATGACACTTCCCTAATTATAACGAAAAGCATTCAGAATGAAACTACTTATGTAAAATGATGGCACCTTTTAGAGTACAAAAAGCCGAGGAATGTCTCCTCGGCTACCGTAGCATAGAAAGTATCTTACAACTACTGGTTTCGTTTCATTAATTGCTGTTCTGCAATTTCTATAGCACGTTTCACCATGTTACCAGCATCTTTCGCACGAATTCCGCCCCATCCTTCTTTCTGAACAACATCATAAAAGCCAAGCTCTTTTGCTAGCTCTTCTTTAAATTGGTTTGACATGACACCTCTTCGTCTACTCAATGCAGAGTCCCTCCTTATTTTGCTACGGTATAGTTAGTATGCAAAATAATATAGCTTTTCATTTATGGGAATATATGTAATGATATATGGATTATAAAATGACCTCATCATGAGGGTCTCCATAAAATGTTAACTCTACTGTCTCTGTTAAAACATCTGCATAACTATAAGATACACGTTGCAACGCATCTTCTTGTTGATCCAATTGTACAACAAAAACAGAACGGTATGTTTCTGCTAGTACACCTGATTGCTCCACAGTTTTTCTTCTTCCACTATTTGCTTTTAACATAAGTCGCTGTCCAAGATGGTGATCTAATTCGCTTTTAATTTCATCTAAACGTTTTGACATATACTTCGCTACACCTCGCTGTAATTTAGATTGAACACTTAAAACACGATATATCTATCCTAATTATTAACCTCGATTCACAGCTAATATCATCTTGCGTTTGAATAGATAGAAGAAATACTATATTGTAAAAGTATCATTACGTAGTCTGTACGTTCTTGTCTCTTTTTATCCAAATTCATTTAAATCCTTCCATACAAAAAAGCAAGATACATATGTACCCTGCTTACTCCTCGTAATGTTGAAAAGGTAATCCCGTTCGTAAAATCCCTCTCGTTTCAATTCCACCTAGTCCCTTTTCACCAGTAATTGTATTACGTACGACATCCCATACATTGACTCTCTCCATAAATGAAGTAAAACTAATTTTACCAACTACATATACAGGATCTAGTGCATGAATATTAATTCTAGATGGTGAACTAGCGAAATTGGCCCCTGCACGAATTAGTGCCTCAAAGTGCGATTGACATGCCCCAGCAAAAATAACAAGTTGATCCAATGATGGATATTTTTTTCGCACTTCTCGAACAGCCTGTACAAAATGCCTTGAATGCCTATATGCCGCTAAATCTCCCTTCACTCCTTTCGATTTTGTATATGCATCATGCCCCGTAATAACGAGAATGTCTGGGCGAAAGTGATCTATTAAGTCTACTACTTTTTCATGCATCTCCGTTTCTTTACAATGAATACCTTGTACAGGAACGCCAATTTTGTTATATAAGTCTAAGCACTTGCGCAAATATAAAGGGTCTCCATCTATATGCAATACACGTCCCGGCATTTGAAAATAATTCACCTCACTTGTGTATCCACCAGTTGAAGTATGTTCATGCCTTTGTTTCATTAACACATAATCTTGTTGAAACAAACGATACGTGCGCTCCATTGTTTCTTTCTCACGCTTCACCCTTTTTTTATGTTCTCGTTGATCTATACTAATTAAATCTTCAAGTGGCGCATCCGCCACCAGTCTAATTTCCTCTCCAAACAATATAGCTATCTCGCCTTTTATTTCTATAATACGAAAAAGAATATCCCTCTTATGAGAATATCGTTCCACTAATTCTCCAACATGTAAAGCCATTCTCCTACCTCCAAACTCATTAGGCCATCTTACCTGTTTTTAAAATATGAATTTAGAGGGAGAAAGGTGACAAAAGGGACAGTTCAAGTTGAACTGTCCCTTTCATATTCTTATGATAATTTATGAAGAACCAATGCATTACTTAATGTTGCAAACTCTTCAATAGATAGCGTTTCGCCTCTTCGCTTTGGATCAATTCCTACTTCTGTTAAAATTCGATCCAATAATTCCTTATCTTTCGGGAAACCATTTAAATTATTTGATAAATTATTCATCAAAGTTTTACGGCGCTGTGCGAAACTTGCTCGTACTACTTCAAAGAAGAATGTTTCATCTGTCACCTCTACAACCGGTTTCGGACGCTTTAGAAGGCGAATAATTGCAGAATCAACATTTGGCTGTGGTACAAACACTGTACGCGGTACAGTCATAACTGTTTCAACTTCTGTATAATACTGAATAGCAATCGATAAAGAACCATACTCTTTCGTTCCAGGTTTAGCAGCTAAACGATCTCCAACTTCTTTTTGCATCATAACAACAAATCCACGAACTGGTAACTTTTCTTCAAGCAATTTAAATAAAATTGGCGTTGTAATATAGTATGGCAAGTTAGCTACTACCATTACATCTTGCCCTTCTTCAAATTGCTCATTAAATACTTCATGTACATCCGCTTTTAGTACGTCTTTATTAATAACTGTAACGTTACCATATGGTGCTAACGTCTCATCTAAAATTGGTAATAGTCTTTGATCAATTTCAAAAGCCACTACTTTTTTAGCACGCTTCGCTAATTGCTCTGTTAATGCACCGATACCTGGTCCAATTTCAATTGCACCACTTTCTGAACCAATTTCTGCATGATCGACAATACGATTTAATACATTTGTATCAATTAAAAAGTTTTGTCCTAAACTTTTTTTGAATGAAAATCCATACTTTTCAACAATGTCTTTTGTACGATTTGGCGTTGCGATATCCTTCATTTTTTTTCCTCCTGTATTACTTGCTTATAAGCTTCTCCAAATGATTCCTTTGAAACTTGAAACATCTGTAATCGTTTATGTAACTGTTTTGCATTTGTATAACCAATCTTTAATAGCTTACCCATTCTTTCTCTGCGGCTCTTTGCCATTTCTCCGCCCACTAAGCCTGCATCGACTAAATCACTCCAACTAATTTCACTTGTATAAGCTTCCATTTCTTCATGTATATTCTCTAGAGCACGGCGAATCGACTCATTAGAAGCATGTTCGATCCCAACTCCCTTTTTCCTTTTAGCAAGCGCTTCTTCCTTCGGTAAAAAGGCATGCTTACAGCCGGGAACCTTGTCAGAAATAATTTTTCGAATACGCTCTCCAGGATAATCTGGATCTGTGAAAATAATAACGCCCCTTTTTTGCTGCGCTAATTTAACTTGCTCAATAACATGATCACCGATTGCTGAACCGTTCGTTTCAATTGTATCCGCATCAACAGCACGCTTAATCGCAACTGTATCATCTTTACCTTCTACAACGATAATCTCTTTTATTTTCATGCTTGCCTCCACACTCGTTTCGTCTCTACTTAGTAAAACAAAAAAATGACGACTTTTCCATTATTATTTTCCTCATTCTTATATTTTAAAAAATAGAATAGAAAAATCTTTGTTCTCTGTCCTTATTGTAACACTTCATCATTCACATTTATTTTCTTCATCACTTCTACTAGTGTTTTTTCAAAATAAAAAAGAACAGGTTTCCCCATTCTTTTTTATTCAACACCAAATAAAGCTTTTGCATTTTTGGTTGTCATTTCTGCTACTTCCTCATAAGAAACACCTTTTAAATTCGCAATTTCTTCTGCTACGAGTTTTACATAACTCGGTTCATTTCGTTTCCCTCGAAATGGATGCGGCGTTAGATATGGACAATCCGTCTCTATTAACAATTTCTCTAATGGAATCTCCGTAGCAACCTCTTTCGGCTTTTTAGCGTTTTTAAATGTAACTGGTCCGCCTAACGAAATTAGAAAGTTCATATCAACACATCGCTCTGCTACTTCTACGCTGCCGCTAAAACAATGCATAATGCCTCCTACTTCAGCTGCATTCTCTTCTTCTAGAATATCAACAATATCTTGAGTTGCATCGCGATTATGTATAATAATCGGCAATTTCACTTTTTTCGCTAATGCAATTTGTTTACGAAATACTTCTTTCTGTATTTCTTTTGGAGACTTATCCCAATGATAATCTAAACCCATTTCTCCAAGTGCAACGACTTTAGGATGAGAAGCAAGTTCTTCTAACCAAGCTAAATGTTCTTCTGTCATGTCAATTGCATCAACTGGATGCCATCCAACCGCAGCGTAAATAAAATCATAAGCTTCAGCTAATTCCATCGCCTTTTTTATCGTTACTTCATCAAAACCAACAACAACTGTATAAGTAACTCCCGCTTCTTTCATTCGGGCAATAACTTCTTGCAAATCTTCTTCAAATTGCTCTGCATTCAAATGCGAATGTGTATCAAACAACATAATACATAACTCCTTTTATATTGAAATCCAGTTTATTCTACAAAAATAAGTTCTTTAATAACTTAACGATAACAATACTACAATCTTAATGCAAAAATAGAGAATGTAAAAAGAAAAAAGACGCTTCACACATGTTACACGTGAAACATCTCTTTTCTTGTCTTAATTACTTGATTTTTGTACCATTTGGTAGATTTTGGTCAATTGATGCTAATGACAATACGCCATTCTCTTCACCCGCTAAAATCATACCTTGCGATAATTCACCGCGTAATTTTACAGGTTTTAAGTTTGTTACACAAATAACCTTTTTACCTTTTAGGTCTTCTGGCGAATAGAATTTTGCAATTCCAGAAACAACTTGACGCTTTTCTGTGCCTAAGTCTAGTTGGATTTTTAACAACTTGTCTGCTTTTTTCACAGGTTCAGCAGATAGTACTTCAGCTACGCGTAATTCTACTTTAAAGAAATCATCAATTGTAATTTCTTCTGCCTTCGGCTCTTCTTCTTTTTTCTCTTCTACTTTAGGGGCAGAGCTTTTCATTTGTTCTTTAATGTACTCTACTTCCAATTCTATTTCTAAACGAGGGAAAATCGGGTTTCCTTTTTCTACTTTTGTTCCAGCTGGAATACAGCCAATTGTAGATAGACTTTCCCAAGATTTATGAGCCTCATCAGTAAGGCCAAGCTGAGCAAACATCTTGCTTGGTGCTACTGTTAAGAATGGCATAAGCATAATACCTGTTTGACGAAGTACTTCTGCTAAATGAGCCATTACGGAAGCTAACTTTTCACGATCATTCTCATCTTTTGCTAATACCCATGGTTGTGTTTCATCAATATATTTATTCGTACGACTAACCAATTGCCAAATAGATCCTAACGCTACAGAGAACTCCATATTCTCCATTGCTTCTTCTACTTTTTTCAAAGTATCTTGTGCAAACGCTACTAACGTTTCATCAAATTCTGTTACATTTGCTTTAAATGCAGGGATTTCTCCGTTAAAGTACTTATCAATCATAGCTACTGTACGATTTAATAAATTACCTAAGTCATTTGCTAAGTCGAAATTAATACGCTCCACAAATCCTTCTGGTGTAAATACGCCATCAGATCCAAATGGAACTTCACGAAGTAAGTAATAACGTAATGCATCTAATCCATAACGATCGATTAATGTAACTGGATCTACTACGTTTCCTTTTGACTTACTCATCTTTCCATCCTTCATTAAAATCCAGCCATGAGCAAAGACTTTCTTTGGAAGAGGTAAATCTAATGCCATTAAAATTATCGGCCAATAAATTGTATGGAAACGAACGATTTCTTTCCCAACTAAATGCACATCTGCAGGCCAGAATTTTTTATATTTCTCTTCATTTGCTGTTCCATAACCTAACGCCGTAATATAGTTAGATAATGCGTCAACCCATACGTAAATAACGTGTTTTGGGTTACCAGGAACACGAACTCCCCAGTCAAATGAAGTACGAGAAACTGCTAAATCTTCTAATCCTGGTTTAATAAAATTATTAATCATTTCATTTTTACGAGACTCCGGCTGAATGAAATGTGGATTATCTTCATAGAACTTTAATAGTCTGTCGACATATTTACCCATTCTAAAGAAATAAGATTCTTCACGAACAAGTTCTACATCATGACCACTATCTGGGCTTTTCCCTCCAACTACTTTGTCACCTTCCATAATTGGATCTACTAATTGATGCTCTGTATAGAACGTCTCATCTTGTACAGAATACCAACCTTCATATTCATCAAGATAAATGTCACCTTGATCTACTAATTGCTTAAAGATTTTTTCGACAACATCTTTATGACGATCTTCAGTTGTACGAATAAAATCATCATAAGAAATATCCATCTTCTCCCAAAGCTCTTTAATTCCTGCAACAATATTATCAACATATGCCTGTGGCGTAATATTTAACTCTTCTGCTTTCTTTTGGATCTTCTGTCCATGCTCATCAGTTCCTGTTAAATAATGCACATTATATCCTTGCATACGCTTATATCGTGCCATCGCATCTCCTGCTACTGTCGTATAAGCATGTCCAATGTGTAATTTTCCACTTGGATAATAAATTGGGGTAGTAATATAAAAGGACTTATTTTCCTCTGTCATTGTTTTGGACCTCCCGAATAACCTCATATGTATTTATAAACAGTATATCAAAAACTCATATATAAAGTGAAACTTTAATCAGTGGGGTTTTTCTTCATCCCCACTGATTATTAGCCCACATCAATCGGGCTTTTACGAGCAGCCCGAATCTCACTTATCTTCTTTAAGCCAACCTAATTTTGAATTCTGGGTCTTAATGCTCGATATCTTTATCATCTATTGCTCATATTTCAAAAAAATATACAATCTCCACTTGAAATTTGTTATTTTTTTCTGAAAATATTGTAAATAATTGTGGAATTTCCTCTCAATCTATTATATATAAGAAATAAGAAATCTATAAATCTTTTTAAAAAATATAGAATTTAAGAATTGACGGAAATGTAAATGATTGGTATCATATGTCCATAGGGTATTTTGTCGAAAAATGACGAATCTAAAAATAGACTCGAAACTTATAAACTATTTATTTAGGAGGAAAAAAATTATGAAATCTACTGGTATTGTTCGTAAAGTTGATGAATTAGGTCGTGTAGTAATTCCAATCGAATTACGCCGTACTTTAGGTATTGCAGAAAAGGACGCTCTTGAAATCTATGTTGATGACGAAAAAATCATCTTAAAGAAATATAAACCAAACATGACTTGCCAAGTAACTGGTGAAGTATCTGACGGTAACCTTTCTTTAGCTGAAGGTAAAATCATCTTAAGCAAAGAAGGCGCTGAGCAAATCTTAAACGAACTTCAAGATTATATCGAAACAGCAAAATAAGCTTCTCAATTATGAGAAGCTTATTTTTTATCGACATGATAGATTTGATATACATCTCTTTTCGACAAATCTCGATCTTTAGCGACTGTTTTAATCGCTTCTTTTGAATTCATACCTTTTTCATTTATATAGTGTTCAATATGATCATATACTGAAAGAGATTCCCACCATTGTTCTTCTGGAGCAGGTTCTTCTGTTGAACCAGCTACTAAAATACAAAACTCACCACGTACTTCATTTTGCTTCGTCCACTCAATTGCTTCTTGAATTGTCCCTCGAATAAATTCCTCAAATTTTTTCGTTAACTCTCGACACAATACAATCTCTCTATTTCCCAACACTTCCTGCATCGAAATTAAAGTATCATCTAAACGATGAGGCGCTTCATAAAACATCATTGTAGTTTGTACATAACGAAGCTTTTCTAACTCCATCTTCCGTTCCTTTTTGTTTCTCTGCAAGAAACCATAGAAATAAAACTGCTTTGTTTCAAGACCGGATGCAATTAATGCTGTAAGGGCTGCATTTGCTCCAGGAAGCGGAATTACATGATATTGCTCAGCTACTGCCTCAACAACAATATCGTAACCCGGATCAGAAATACACGGCATACCAGCGTCACTAACAAGTGCTACATTCTTTCCATCCTCTAACTTCTCTAATATTCTCTTTCCACTTACTTCTTTATTATGCTCATGATAACTCGTGACAGGTGTTTCAATTTCAAAATAATTACAAAGTTTTTTCGTTTGTCTCGTATCTTCAGCAGCAATTAAATCAACTTCTTTTAAAATTCGGATTGCACGAAATGTCATATCTTCTAAATTTCCAATAGGAGTTGGTACTAAATATAAAACTCCCTTTTCATTTTGTTGAAAGCTTTTTTGTTGCCACATAGCGTTCTCCTTTTTGCATATATGCCTCTTTTTGTTTTCTCGTTAATTGCTTAAAGTAATACTCCGCTTGCATAGCTGTACGCTTATCATCATGGGTCTCTACATATTTTAAAACGACAGGAAGCCTGACGCGTGTATACTTAGCTCCTTTGCCGCTATTATGAGTCTGTATTCGTTTTTCTATATGGTTTGTATATCCAGCATAATAACTTCCATCAGAGCACTCTACCACATAAAAAAAATGCTTATTCTTCTCCATATAAAATTGAACGTATCTCCTTTGTATATTCGTTATTGTTCTCATATACAACGAGAGGTGGTAAAATTTTTAAATCTGCATTTCCATCCTTAATTCCTTCAATTAACAATGTATTTGCTTCTTTTCCAACCTTAGGATAAACAAATCGCACACGCTTTGGTTCAATTTTATATTTACGCATTAATGTGACAATGTCGAGTAATCGCCCTGGACGATGTACAAACGCCACTTTCCCACCTTGTTTTACTAACTGACTACTTGCAGATACAACATCTTCTAATGTACACATAATTTCATGACGAGCTATCGCTAAATGTTCATTCATATTTTTCTCTGAAGTTTGAGGTGTTTGAAAATATGGTGGATTACATGTAACAACATCATATTGATGACGTCCGAGTTTCTCTGGCATATCTTTCAAATCTCCATGTATGAGGTGAATTCTTTCTTCCAGCCCATTATATTGAACACTTCTTACTCCCATATCATATAAGCGTTCTTGAATTTCCACACCAGTAATCTTTCCTTTTGTTCTTGTACTTAATAGAAGGGGGACAACTGCGTTACCTGTACACAAATCAAGTAAATTCCCCTTTTGAATTGGTACCCATGCAAAATCTGCCAGTAAAACAGCATCTAAAGAAAAATTAAATACTGATGGGCTTTGTATAATCTTCATGTCTTGCGCTAATAAGTAATCTAAACGTTCATCTTCATATAAATTCATATACTGCTCCTTTTCTTACCCTTAACCTACCCTATTTCATGTATAAAAAATTACCTTTCCAATTATAATTGGAAAGGTAATTTCACTTTTTATTTAAGAATGACAGACAGAACAAACAATCTCCCTCTTTACGTACACTTCCATAATGTAGATTGCAAATATGAAAACCTTCTTGATACAGTCTCGCTAAATTGTCATAGCCTTCACCAATATCTGTTTTCGGCTTCACTTCTTTACGCTTTTGAGTTTTTTGTTTTTCTTTATTCTGCACTTCTTCAAAACGGTGTCGCAAATTGTTATTTTCCATTTTTATATGCTGGTTTTCTTCCAACAACTCTGCAAGATGCTGTTTTAACTCTCCCAACTGTTTGTATAAATGTCCAATTTGCTCTTCCATACTAGAAACCGATTCAAAAATATCTTTTTTCTCCACAAGCACCCACCTCATTAATCTGTGGTTTGACTCGAAACGACCCCTTTATTCACTAACTCATCTAACGTATATTCTACTATCCGTTCCTTGTCTACTAGTTCCACTTGAATTAATCTTTCTAAAATATTTAATCCGATCACACGGCCAGTACCATGCGGGGTTTGTATACGTTGATCTAAATCAGGAAGTTGTTCCTTTGCCGCCTCATATTCATCATTCTCATATTTTAAGCAACACATTAAGCGACCACATAAACCAGAGATTTTTGCAGGATTTAATGATAAATTTTGATCCTTTGCCATTTTAATGGATACAGGTTCAAAATCTCCTAAAAAAGTAGAACAACAAAGCATACGACCACATGGACCAATACCACCTAGCATCTTCGCTTCATCACGAACACCAATTTGTCTTAGTTCAATTCTTGTTCTAAAAATTGCCGCTAAGTCCTTCACTAGTTCGCGGAAATCAATCCGACCATCCGCAGTAAAATAGAAAATAATCTTATTACGATCGAATGTATACTCTACATCTACAAGTTTCATATCAAGATTATGCTCTACTACCTTTTGCTGACAGACTTGATATGCTTCTTTTGCAGCATGTTTGTTCTCTTCAACAATGGTACGATCATTTTCATTTGCAATACGAATAACCTTTTTTAGCGGTAATACAACGTCGTTTTCATCAACTTGCTTTTTGGTAATAACTACTTTTCCGTATTCAATACCTCTTACCGTTTCTACAATAACAAACTCATTTTCAGAGATATCGAACTGATTTGGATCAAAGTAATATACCTTTCCGGCCTTCTTAAAGCGAACACCTACTACATCATACAAAACGGTCATCCCTCCTGCAACCGCAACACTAACTGTTCGAACACAAGCTGCGCATTTACATTAGCGTTGATTCTATTTTTTGCCTCTAATATATTAAAGAGAGCTGATACAATGCGCTTCTGAGCATAGGAAAACGATTCAAATATCTCTTTCTGCTCATGAAAAACAAGACGATCTTCTTCTCCAAGTTGAACATATAGTAAATCCTTATAAATAAGGAGTAACATATCTAACCCTTGCTGTAATTGTTCTTTCTCTCCAAAGTGTTTTCCCCATTTTTCTTGTACAAAAAAAATAGAGGTTTTATCTTTTTCGAGCGCTTCACATAATTTTATCACTAAAGCTCGTGCTTGTGCAAACCATTCATCACTACATAAAGCTAAAGCTTCATCAAAACTATTTGTGAGTTGAGCAGCAAGTGTCGATAAAGATGCTGTAATACCTTCTTCCTGTAATCTTCTAATTAAAGATTCTGTAGGTAACGGTCTAAACGTAACAACTTGGCAACGAGATAAAATCGTATTTAAAATTTGATGACTTTGTTCAGTAAGTAAAATAGCGGTTGTATCACTACTTGGTTCTTCTAAAAATTTCAAAAGTGTATTTGCCGCATTTGCCGTCATACGATCTGCGTGCTCAATAATATATAATTTTTTATTTGCCTCTAATCCTGTTTTTGAAAACTCTTCTTGTAAATCATGAATTTGCTGCTTCTTAATAGATAATCCGTCTGGTTTTACAATATGTAAGTTAGGGTGGTTACCTGAATCAATTCGCTTACAATTTGTGCATACATGACAGGGCTCTACTCCATTCCGCTGAGAACAGAGGAAACTCTTTGCCATTTGAATTGCTGTCGCAAACTTTCCCGTACCTTTCCCTCCCTCTAACAAGTAAGCGTGGGATATACGCTCTTTTGCAATGCTATTCATCAACATTTTTACACCGATGGGTTGTATAGCAGAAAGCTGCTCCCACGTCTTCATCATAATGCATACCTCACTTATTTTATTCTTTCCTTCTATTATAACAATTTATCTTCTATAATCTGAACAACTTCTTCTATAAGTTTTTCCATCGGCTGATCAGCATTTACCAATACAATACGCTCCGAGAAACGTTCTACAACTTGTAAATACCCTTCGCGCACACGTTTATGGAAAGAGATATCTTCCATATCTAGTCGATTTACTTCACGTCCTGCATCTTTTTCAATCCGAGCCAAGCCAACCTCAGGCTCAATGTCTAGATAAATTGTTAAACTAGGCATACAGTCCTCTGTTGCGAAACGATTTATTTCAAATACCTTATCCATACCCAATCCTCTTGCATAGCCTTGATATGCTAAAGAACTATCTATAAAACGATCACATAACACGAGATAGTTCTCATTAAGTGCTGGCATAACTTTTTCTACTAAATGTTGTCTGCGCGCAGCAGCATAAAGAAGCGCTTCTGTACGTGCTTCCATCATCGTATATTCTTGTTTATGTAAAATCGTCCTAATGTCCTCAGAAATTGCAATACCACCTGGTTCCCTTGTCGCCATTACCTTTTGTGCTTTTTGTTCAAAATATGGCAATAAGCTTTTAATTAACGTTGTTTTACCTGAACCTTCTGGGCCTTCAATTGTTACAAATAATCCCTTCATCCTAAAACCTACTTTCTATATCATACACTTTCATATATTTCGTATTACCTTGAAAACGAGCTCCTGCTCTCTCTAAATACATAATTTGCTCTTTATGCTCTGAAGTAATTCTCTCTCCATACATAACCAATGGAATCCCAGGTGGATACGGAATCACCATTTCCGCCGCTATCATTCCAACAGCCTCTTCTATAAATACTATCCTTGTTCCATATCTTTCTAGTTGTTTATACGTATACGGCAACGGAGAGAATTCACCTTTATAAGTATAACGAATAGATTCCCTCTTGTCTTTCACGTCATAATGTTGCAATGCTACTCGGATCATCTCTATAACCTTCATATACCCCTCATTTGCTTGCAGGGGTAAAATAAATAGGACATTGTACGGATCAGCCATCTCTGTATATATACCGACCTTTTCAAATACGGACTGTAATTCGTACCCTGATAACTGACAACGAGTTTGTACGGTAACCTTTAACTCGTCTTGCAACGGATATTCTAAAATGGCGATTTGGGGAATAGAACGTAACCGTTCCTTAAATCTCCGTAAAAACTCAACAATTTCACCATGACCTTCTTCTTTTATACGCGCCATTGTAAAGCGTGCTATATCCAAGGAAGCCATAATTGGATACGATGGACTACTAGATTGTAGCATACTTAAATAAGTAGTAACCTTCTCTTCATCTACTAAGTGACTATTTATATGTAAATAGGAACCCATTGTCATTGCGGGTAATGTCTTATGTGCAGAATGCACTACAATATCTGCACCATATGTTAACGCTGATTTCGGGAATGGTTCTCCTAAACAAAGATGTGCCCCATGTGCCTCATCTATCAAAACAGGGATTTCATGTGCATGTGCAAAAGCGATGCTTGCCTCTAAATCCATCCCCATACCATAATAATTAGGATGCGTTAGAATGAGTGCTTTCGCATTTGGATATTTTCCAATTGCTTTCTTAATAATTTCATTACGAACTCCCACTGGTACATTATAAGTTTCATCAATCCATGGATCTAAAAAAATGGGATTTGCTCCCGCTAGTTTTAAACCATTAATAATTGATTTATGACAATTTCTTTGTACAAGAACAATATCATGTTCCCCACAACAAGACAAAATCATCGCTAAGTTCCCGACTGTTGAACCATTAATTAAAAAATAACTTTTCTTTGTATCATACACTTCAGCCAATAATCGTTGTGCCTCATCTATACATTCAAACGGACTATGCAAATCATCTAGTCCTGCTAACTCAGTTACATCAATAGATAGAATATCTTTAAACTCTCTTATTGCCTTCTGAGGGAAGTTTAAACCATTCTTATGACCTGGGACATGAAAGGATAACGGCCCTCTTTCTTTAAACTCGATTAACGCCTCATATAAAGGCATATGATTTTGATTCATCTACATCTCTTCCTTATTATTCATTCTCCATCTATTATACAGAACAAAAAAAATAATAGGCATATGCCTATTTAAAAATATGATACTTCTAATTTTCGAAGTTGCTTTAAATAATGTATATATTTCGGATCATCTGTCTCTGTATTCACCATATCCTTTTCACATTCATAACATATTAAATTATTATAAACATATATACCTTCTTTTCTTTTTGCCTCACAAACAATACAAACTTCACTTTGTAATTTCATAACCTTCCCTCCCTATTTAAGTGAACCTATTTTATACTTCTAATCCTTAACAATTTCCAGAAAAATATACACCCATCTCTTATATAATATGATTAACTCTTGTGCAACGTGTTTGTATTACCATTACTTCTTTCCCATTCTTTTTAACAATACAAAAAAACACAAGTCAAAAGACTTGTGT
>NZ_JALNUG010000028.1:0-58205 GCF_026540675.1 Bacillus sp. GC_Bacil_1 | reverse complement strand
TTTATTAATTTACCATATACAAACTATTAACGTCAACACTTTTTAATAAAAAGTTCTTTTTCTTACATAACGAATACATTCCTCTGCGTTAGCAACTCTCCGAAATAAACAAAAAATGATTTTATATCTTTCTTCCATCGCCTTTTTTACAACTTCATGAATACGCTCATCTTCAAAATCAAATAAAAGTTCCTCTAACTCTCTCTTTAATATGTATTCCATCTCTTTTCTCTCTTCTTTTGTCAACATCAGCCCAAGCAAATGATCACCTCAATAATTCCTTACGTAACAATAAACGTTTCGCTCATTTTCACTTATTACAATCCTATCATTCATTATATCCACTACTTACGATATTAATCCTTTGTTCTCTTTTTTATATTTACAGCATATATGTAACTGAAAAGGATTGGACAAAGGGGCGTAATATTATGTTTTTCTTTTTTATTACGAGTAAGAGAACTTTTAAACACATTAGCTTAATAGTGATACTTTCCTTATTTACAGCATGGCTACTCTTTTTAAAAACATATTCACATGAATCTGCTTTTTCAACTGCTACAGGTCCTAAAGTAATTTACAAAGGAGATACCGCTAAAAAGCAAGTTGCATTTACGTTTGATATTAGTTGGGGAGACAAAAAAGCAATTCCAATCCTTGATACTCTTAAAGAAAGACAAATTAAGAATGCAACCTTCTTCCTTTCTGCTGCATGGGCCGAAAGACACCCCGATATTGTAGAGCGCATCATGAAAGATGGACACGAAATTGGTAGTATGGGTTACAATTACACATCATATACTTCTCTAGAGACGAACGAAATAAGACGAGACCTTTTACGAGCACAAGATGTTTTTACAAAACTTGGGGTAAAACAAGTCAAGCTGTTACGTCCACCTAGTGGCGAATTTAACAAGGTAACCCTTAAAATTGCAGAATCACTTGGATACACCGTCGTGCATTGGAGTAATAATTCCAACGATTGGAAAAACCCAGGTGTAAATCACATCGTTTCCACCGTCTCTAATAATTTGAAAGGTGGAGATATTGTCTTATTACACGCATCCGATTCTGCCCTTCAAACAAATAGAGCTTTACCGCTGCTCCTGCAAAAATTAAAAAGTGATGGATATGAGCAAATATCCGTATCACAACTTATTTCCAACACAAGTACGAAAAGTGAAGATGTGAAATAGCTTCGTCCCTACTACTCTTCACGTATAAAAAGCTCTACTACCTTTCAAAAAGGTGGTAGAGCTTTTTTAATCACACCATTTCCAGTAATATAACTGCTGATATATAAAACCTCTCTCTATTAAGCAGATTTACTCGTTTTTCCGATTAAACGATGTAATACAAGTAATTGATATGCATTACATAACAATAGCGGTATAACCATTAAATATAACCAATCTGTATCATTAATCCGAAGCGCCGGTACCCATTCAAGAATCGTTACAACAACCATAAAGAACAGAGCTGGCACAAATGCTTTTTTATTTGTTTCTTTACTTTTTACATAAGCAACAATTGCTCCAAACACAAATAAAATTCCAGCAACAAGTATGTTATTCCCCAATGAGATTTCCCCATTTGCAATAAGTACAGATCTTAAATACACAAAATCAAATAATACGAATGCAATAAAAAAGAGCTGGACTGCATTCCATAAAGACGATGAGCGAAACATCCCTAGTCCAAAACGATGGATTGTTAAATATGCAAAGAATCCCATTTGACTTATAACGCTAAAAATAAATCCTACACCCATCAACCAGAAAGATACCGCTAAAATCTCCTTAACGTCGAAATTTTGAAAAAATTCATTGTACCTGTCCCACTCCAAAACAAAACCAATAATAACTGTGCTAATCCCACCAAGAAACAACGTCGTTAAAAATAGTCGTACCCACTTGCGGCTATTCACAACACATCCCCCATTATCCTTATATTTCTAATTAAATTGTATCAATGACAATTTCAAAAAGCTAGCCATGTTCATGTATAAATTCCTTAAAGATATTTATATTAAAAAGAGAGAACTGTGCTGAAAGGAGTTCCAACTTATGAAACGGATACTATTCATTTTCGTTTCTTCTTTTCTACTTATCGCACTTGTAGCATGCGCACAAGGAAAAGAAACGAAATCCGAACTAGATTACGATCAAACAAAGAAAATGATTGTTGATATTTTAAAAACAGATCAAGGTAAGAAAGCTATTCAAGATGTATTAACTGATGAAAAAATGAAACAAGCACTCATACTAGATGAAACAGTAGTAAAGAAAACGATTGAAGATGCCATGGTATCCGATAAAGGGCAACAATTCTGGGAAAAGCTCTTTAAAGATCCTGAGTTCTCATCAAAGTTTGCTAAAAGTATGGGGAAAGAACAAACCCAATTAATGAAAACCTTATTAAAAGACCCTGAATACCAAGCAGGCGTTATAGAAATTATGAAAAATCCTGAAGTAGAAAAAATGATGTTACAAACAATGAAGAGTAAAGAATACCGTCAATATCTACAACAAGTACTAACAGAAACTGCTGAAAGTCCACTCTTCCAAGCCAAGATGATTGATATCATTAGTAAAGGTGTACAAAAGGCTGAAAAAGGTGGATCTGATAAGAAAGAAGCAGGCGGTGACGGCGGTTCTCAAGGCGAGAAGAAGGAAGAACAGTGAAAATAATAACTATAATAACGAGTGGACAATGTATAAATTGTCCACTCGTTATTACTTTATCTTGCTATTAACAGACAAAATGGCCCTCTAGTTAAGCGAAAGGTTTACTAGTTGTTGCCAGTAACAGATGAACCCCACTGATTAAAGTTTCGCTTTATTTTTGTGTAACAGCTGTTTTATCAATTACTGTTTCAGCTATTTTACTATAAATAATGCCGGTTGTATGTGTATCCTCATATACTGAAGGAGCAAAGTCTTCTTTATTCCAATCGGGTTGTTGCAGCGGAATACGCCCAAGAACATTCGTTTGTAGTTCGGTAGCTAACTTATCTCCCCCGCCTCTTCCAAATACATATTCTTTCTCACCAGTTACCTTACTTTCAAAATATGCCATGTTCTCAACAACACCGAGAATACTATGTTCAGTGCGTAATGCCATCGCTCCAGCACGCGCTGCTACAAACGCAGCTGTTGGATGCGGCGTCGTTACAATAATCTCTTTGCAAGATGGCAACATTGAGTGCACATCTAACGCAATATCACCTGTGCCTGGTGGCAAATCTAATACTAAATAATCTAAATCGCCCCATTCTACTTCTGTGAAGAAGTGGTTTAACATTTTCCCAAGCATAGGTCCTCTCCAAATAACTGGTGCATTATCCTCTACAAAGAAGCCCATTGAGATTACCTTTACACCTAAACGTTCCACCGGAATTATCTTATCACCTCTCACGATGGGACGTTTTTCTATCCCCATCATGTCTGGCACACTAAAACCGTAAATGTCCGCATCAATAATACCAACTTTTTTTCCTAAACGAGCTAAAGCAACTGCAAGGTTAACGGAAACGGTTGATTTTCCCACGCCACCTTTTCCACTCGCTACTGCTAAGAATGTCGTTTTTGAATTTGGTGACAATAAAGATTCACTTTGCTCTGCTTCTTGTTCTGGTGCAAACTGAGCTAATTCCTCTTCTGTAAATTCTGCAAAACGAAGTCCAACTGTTGCTGCTCCAAGCTCTTTTAATAACTTTACAATTCCAGACTGCAACTGCATTTGTTCCGCTGTACCAGTTTTTACGATTGCAATTTTGACACTCACATGTTCCTTCTCAGGCTTGACTGTTACCTCTTTAATTGCACTTGTTTCTTTTAATGTTTTATGTAAAAACGGATCTACAATCCCTTCTAACGCTTCAACCACTTGTTCTTTCGTTACCATAATTAGCCCAGCCCCCTGTATGAAAAATAACGTAATGTTAATTGAATTTATCTCTGCTTATTCTTGAAATAAATGCGTTTACATTTCCAGTATAACATATTTTCCGAAAACTTCGTTAACGAGAGAAACTCAAAAAAATCCTCCTTATTCTGGAGGATTTCCTTTTTCCGTGAAATAGCGTAATATACCCCGGTATATTGCAGCCGCTACCTTTTGCTGATATTTCTCCGAATTTAACATATACCTTTCGTTCACATTCGATAAAAAGCCGGCTTCAATTAAAGCACCTGGTGTTTTAGAATACTTTAATAAATACACATGCGAAATTGTCTTAGCAGAACGATTCGTGTTCTCTAAACTTGTTCTCAATTCAGCCTGTATAAATTTTGCAGCACGTTCATTTTCAATTGAAGAGCGGTAATAGAACGTTTGTGCGCCTTTCGATCCACTACTAGTTAAAGCATTTAAATGAATACTTGCAAAAAAGTCTACATCAGGTTTATTGATGATTTCTACACGTTTTTTTAAATCCTCTGCTTTACGTCTACTATATGACTTTGTATCTTTGTTAGCTAAATCATAATCTCCCTCACGCGTTAAAATAACTAGTGCACCTTGTTCTTGTAAATAGTCTTGTACCTTTTTTGTAATTTCAAGCGTAATATCCTTTTCTATAATATCCTTTCCTCCAACAGCCCCTCCATCTGGTCCACCATGACCAGCATCTAATACAATTACTTTCCCTGATAAGGGTAAATTCCAAGCTCGCCACGATTTTGTAATTTGAAATTCTTGTTTGACTAAAAAAAACAATACAACCGCAGCGAGTGCAAAAGAGATAATTCGAATTCTCTTCATACCTTTCCTCCTCCAGCTAGTCCCTCTAATTACTTATATGGGACAAGAGGAAAGTTTATGCTTGTCTTAATGAAGCTTTAATCGATATCTTCTTTCACCTTTTTCATACCCTTCTTGCCACCACAATCCTATAAACTGCTGACAAGATTCAAAAAGTAATTCCTCATCTTTCAACTTTATTTCTCGCATAGTCATACTCGTTAAAAATTGAAATAGCGTTTCAGTTAATTGTTGTTCTTCTTCTAAAGCTCTATATTTCACATCAAAAAACGATTCACCATAATAACCAAATTTACTATATCTCGCTCCTAATAAATAAGATTCTATCCCTAATTCAATACAGTAATCTTCATACTGACGATGAAGCTCTTGCATTTGAAAGGCATCACGAATATTTGAACGTAATGTTTTTAATGATAATTCCCGCAACATCTTCCGCTCGTATTTTAACTGCTTTTCTTTTTGTTTTTCTTGTAAGCTGACAATGACATTCATAGTACTTATAAACCTCCCTAATACGTATTAGTCTAAACTTCTAAAGAAGAAGCATACGCGCGGTGGTAGCACTAAAATATTCCAAGCTATAAAAATTACAAAAGAGGAATGAAACATAAAAAAACCCCAACCAAAATGGTTGGGGTTTGTAGTTCGCAAAAATTAACGTTTTGAGAACTGAGGTGCACGACGTGCGCCTTTAAGACCGTATTTTTTACGCTCTTTCATACGTGCGTCACGAGTTAATAGACCTGCACGTTTTAGTGTTAGACGGTATTCTGGATCAGCTTTTAATAAAGCGCGAGAAATACCGTGACGAATAGCACCAGCTTGACCAGTGTATCCACCACCATTTACGTTTACAAGTACATCGTAGTTACCTAAAGTTTCTGTTGCAACTAGAGGTTGTTTCACTACTTCACGTAATGCAGCAAATGGGATATAGTTTTCAAAATCACGACCGTTAATGATAACGCGTCCTTCGCCTGGAACTAGGCGTACGCGCGCTACTGAACTCTTACGACGTCCAGTGCCATAGTATTGAACCTGTGCCAAAGTAAGCCCTCCTTTAATTAATTATCCGCGAAGTTCGTAAACTTCTGGTTTTTGTGCTTGGTGTGGATGCTCTGCTCCAGCATACACGTTAAGTTTCTTAGAAACTTGACGGCCTAAGCGTCCTTTTGGAAGCATGCCTTTAATTGCAAGCTCTAACATTTGTACAGGGTAGTTTGTACGCATTTCAAGAGCTGTTCTTTGCTTAAGTCCACCTGGGTGGTTAGTGTGACGGTAGTAAATTTTATCGTTTAATTTATTACCTGTTAAATGAATTTTCTCAGCGTTAATAATAATTACATGATCACCCGTGTCAACGTGTGGTGTAAATGTAGGTTTGTTTTTACCACGTAAAATGGATGCTACTTCAGTAGATAGGCGACCTAAAGTTTGACCTTCAGCATCAACCACATACCATTTACGCTCAACTTCGTTAGCTTTTGCCATAAAAGTCGTACGCATGTGTTTCCCTCCTCGTTATCTTTTCCATAGAAAAAATCTATTGTTTATCTTAAACACGATTTCCTTCCGGGGCTAATCGTGGTTTTAGAAACAATACCATATGTTATGATATACTTTTGAGTTTCTAATGTCAAGCAAATGTTACACCAGGATTAGTTGTTATAGTTTACCTCCCATAGGTAAAGCCCATGACCTGGAGCCATCTTTCCAGCAAACTGACGATTTTGTTTCGCTAAAATCTCTGGAATGCTATCAGGATCAAGCTTTCCTTGCCCTACGTTAAGTAACGTACCAACAATAATTCTGACCATATTATATAAAAATCCATTACCTACAAAACGAAAAATTAATTCATCGTCTTGCTCAATTAACTCGATTTCATAAATTGTTCGCACTTTATCTTTTTTGTCAGTTTTTGCCGAACAAAAAGAAGTGAAATCATGCGTTCCAATAAAATACGGAATTGCTTTTCTTATTTTTTTGATTTCGAGCGGATATGGATATTGATATACGTAATTTCTACGGAATACATCCGCAGTCTTCGATAAGAATACACGATAACGATATTCTTTTTTCTCAACACCGTAACGTGCATGAAATTCTTCTGTTTTTTTCTCTACTTGCCTAATAACAATATCATCTGGCAACATTGTATTTAAAGCGTTACTCCATTGCCACTCTTCAAGAGACAAAGGAGTATCAAAGTGTATGACTTGTCCTTTTGCATGAACCGTAGAATCTGTTCTACCAGATGCCTGAACACGAACAAGTTCTCCTTTATGCAATTTCTGTAATGCTTTTTCTATCTCCTGTTGAACAGTACGATGCTTCGGCTGAATTTGATAACCACAAAAATGCATGCCATCATATGCAACCGTACATTTTATTCTATCCATTTCTCTATTCTCCATTACGATCGCACCCATGCCAAAATACAAGCTAAACAAAATAAGCTTACAATCGTTACTGTATCGCTTGTTTTCCAGCGTAGTTGCCTAAATTTAGTACGTCCTTCACCACTTTGATATCCACGAGCTTCCATCGCAATAGCTAAGTCCTCTGCACGCTTAAAAGCACTGATAAACAGAGGAACAAGCAGTGAGATAATAGCTTTCATTCTATCTTTTATCGGTCCCCCAGCGAAATCAATACCACGTGATGCTTGTGCTTTCATTATTTTACTCGTTTCATCCATTAATGTCGGAATAAAACGAAGAGAAATTGACATCATTAATGCGATTTCATGAACAGGAACCTTTATACGCTTCAACGGCTTTAATAACGTCTCCAAACCATCTGTAATTTCAATAGGTGTCGTCGTTAACGTTAATAATGTCGTCATTAAAATAATAACGAAGAATCGTACAGAAATGTATATCCCTTGCTCTAATCCTTTTTCATGTATCGAAAACCAACCAAGCTGGAGTAGTACATCCCCCTCTTTATTTGTAAAAATATGCAGGAAAAATGTAAAAAGAAAAATCCATAAAATTGGTTTTAAGCCCGAAAGTACATAACGAATCGGCACTTTTGCAAAAAATAAAGCAATGAGTGCATATAAAAATAAAAATCCATATGAAATCGCATTATTTGCTAAGAAAACAACAAATACATATAAAAAGACAATCAGCAGCTTCGTACGTGGATCAAGTTGATGAATAAGTGAATTCCCCGGGATATATCTCCCAATAATCAACTGCTGCATGATTCATGACCACCTTTTCGTAACACCTGCACAACTTCATGAGTAAGATCCTCTAAAGATAAGGTAGCCTTTGGAATTGAAATACCAAACTTCTCTTCAATTGCACGTTTATACTTTAATGACATAGGAAGATCCACACCAATTTTCTCTAGTTCATCAGCATGTGAAAATACTTCCTCTGCACTTCCTTGCAAAAAGACCGTTCCTTTATGCATAACTACAATCTGCTCCGCATACTGAGCGGCATCCTCCATATTATGCGTTACAAGGATAACTGTAAGCCCCTTCTCCTTATGCAACTTATAAAACATCTGCATAAGTTCGTTCTGCCCTTTTGGATCTAGACCTGCTGTAGGTTCATCTAATACAAGCACTTCAGGTTCCATCGCCAATACACCCGCTATCGCAACACGCCTCATTTGCCCGCCACTTAACTCAAACGGTGAACGTGTTAACAGTTCTGGCTCTAACCCTACAAGTTCAATTGCCTCTCTTGCCTTTTGCTTCGCTTCTTCTACAGATACCCCAAAATTAGTAGGGCCGAAACAAATATCTTTCTCCACAGTCTCTTCAAACAACTGATGTTCTGGGAATTGAAAGACAACCCCTACTTTTTTACGTAGTGGCTTTAGCTTTTTTTCTTTCTTTCCTGCCGAAATCAAATGTTCACCAATTTGAACTGTACCATTTGTCGGCTGCAATAAACCATTTAAATGTTGAATCATCGTCGACTTACCTGAACCAGTATGACCGATAATGGCATAATAGCCCCCACTTGGAAACGACACGTCTACATCATAAAGTGCGCGTCTTTCAAATGGAGTTTTATATTGATAACGATGTTCTACTTTTTGGAATGTAATCTCCAAAGTTCGTTCACCAAGCTTTCCATTGTAAGATGCGTATTTTGCAAAATAATTTCATTTCTTTTTAATAATTCTGCTATTTTCACCGAAAACGGTACATCTAAGCCAATTTCTTGGAGCATATGAGAGGACTTGAAAATTTTCTCTGGAGTCCCTTCCTCTAATATTTCTCCCTTATTTAAAATAATGACACGATCTGACTGTGCCGCTTCTTCTAAATCGTGCGTAATTGATAGCACAGTAATACCTTTTTGATTAACAAGTTGTCTAACCGTTTCTACTACTTCACGTCTTCCTTGAGGATCTAACATTGACGTTGCTTCATCTAATATTAAAATAGATGGCTGAAGTGCTAAAACGCCCGCTATTGCCACTCGCTGCTTTTGCCCACCAGATAAGGAATGAGGCTCATCATTAAGAAAATCTTCCATACGGACAAGTCGTAAGGCCTGTTCTAATCTTTCAATCATTTGTTCTCTGGGCATTCCGATATTCTCTAAGCCAAATACAACATCATCTTGCACTGTTGTTCCAACAAATTGATTATCTGGATTTTGAAATACCATTCCAATTTGTTTTCGAACATCCCATACCGTTTCCTCTGATAAAACCATTGAATCATTTACTGTAATAGTCCCTGCTTCCGGCAAAAACAAACCATTCAATAATTTTGCAAGTGTAGACTTTCCTGAACCGTTTTGTCCAATAATAGATACCCATTCTCCCTCATATAAGGAAAATGAAACATCTTTTAATGCATACGTGGCTGCCCCAGGATATTGAAATGATATATTTCCTATCCGAAGTTTCTCTTTTTTCAATAGAAGGCACCCTTTCCTTCGCCAAGCTCGCCTATTTTTATATTTAAAAAAAAGGGCCATGACCAGTTTCTTGAAAAGAACTGTCCTGCCCTTTTAATTATCATTATACTAACTCGATAATTACCATTGGTGCTGCGTCTCCGCGACGTGGACCAATTTTTGCAATACGAGTGTATCCGCCTTGGCGCTCAGCATAGCGTGGAGCTACATCAGCGAATAATTTTTGAAGTGCATCTTGACCAGTCTCAGCGTTAGCTACTTCATTGCGAATGAAAGCTGCTGCTTGACGACGAGCATGAAGATCTCCGCGTTTACCTAAAGTGATCATTTTTTCCACTACAGAACGAAGTTCTTTTGCACGAGTTTCTGTCGTTTGGATGCGCTCGTTGATAATTAAATCAGTAGCTAAGTCACGTAACATAGCTTTACGTTGCGCACTTGTACGGCCTAATTTTCTGTATGCCATTCGTAGTTCCCTCCTTTGTTCATGGGTTTAAATCCTCAGTCGTCTTTACGTAAACCTAAACCTAATTCCTCAAGTTTATGTTTAACTTCTTCTAAGGATTTACGTCCTAAGTTACGAACTTTCATCATATCTTCTTCTGTTTTGTTCGCAAGCTCTTGTACAGTATTAATTCCTGCACGTTTTAGGCAATTATAAGAACGAACAGAAAGGTCTAGTTCTTCGATAGTCATCTCAAGAACTTTCTCTTTTTGATCTTCTTCCTTCTCGACCATAATCTCAGCATTTTGTGCTTCATCAGTTAAACCAACAAAGATATTTAAATGCTCAGTTAAGATTTTGGCACCTAAAGAGATAGCTTCTTTTGGCCCGATGCTTCCATCCGTCCATACATCAAGCGTAAGCTTATCATAATTAGCCACTTGTCCGACACGTGTCTTTTCCACTTGGTAAGTCACACGTGATACTGGAGTATAAATAGAATCAATAGGAATTACTCCTATTGGTTGATCTTCGCTTTTATTTGCATCAGCTGGCGTATACCCACGGCCACGCTTTGCAGTTAAACGCACGCGGAAATGCGCATCTTTTGCTAACGTTGCAATGTGTAAATCTGGATTTAAGATTTCTACATCACTATCGTGAGTAATATCAGCAGCTGTGACAATACCTTCGCCCTGCACATCAATTTCCAACGTCTTCTCTTCTTCAGAGTAGATTTTAAGAGCTAACTTTTTCAAGTTTAAGATGATCGTCGTAACGTCTTCTACTACGCCCTCAACTGTTGAAAATTCATGTAATACGCCATCGATTTGGATAGCAGTAACAGCGGCACCAGGGAGTGAGGATAAAAGAATACGACGTAAGGAGTTACCCAAAGTAGTACCATATCCACGCTCAAGCGGTTCAATTACGAATTTACCATATTTAGCATCTTCGTTAAGTTCAACCGTTTCGATTTTCGGCTTTTCGATTTCAATCATTAACTAAACCCTCCTTCAAAACGTCGAAACCCCGGTTAAACAAAGGTATAACCCCTGTCTAACCGAAAGTCCCCCTTAGGCAGTTCCCGATTGTGCACAACAAGCGATGTTTCTGTACGAAATTTCTCGATAATGCATCATATCCATTATAGACAAAAGGGAAAATTCTATACAGAAAAATTACACACGACGACGTTTTGGCGGACGACATCCATTATGAGGAACTGGAGTAACATCTCTAATTGCTGTTACTTCTAGACCTGCAGCTTGAAGAGCACGAATTGCAGCTTCACGACCAGCACCAGGACCTTTAACAGTAACCTCTAAAGTTTTTAAACCGTGCTCCATTGCAACTTTAGCAGCAGCTTCAGCAGCCATTTGCGCAGCGAATGGAGTAGATTTACGAGATCCACGGAAACCAAGTGCACCAGCACTAGACCAAGAAAGCGCGTTACCGTGAGTATCTGTAAGTGTTACGATTGTGTTGTTGAAAGTAGAACGAATATGAGCTATACCAGCTTCGATATTCTTTTTCACACGTTTTTTACGAGTGTTTGTTTTACGTGCCATTGTTAGTTCAACCTCCTTTACTTATTATTTCTTTTTATTTGCTACTGTACGACGTGGACCTTTACGTGTACGAGCATTGTTTTTAGAATTTTGACCACGAACTGGTAAACCACGACGGTGACGAAGACCACGGTAAGAACCGATCTCCATTAGACGTTTAATGTTAAGAGATACTTCACGACGAAGGTCTCCCTCAACTTTAATACGATCGATAACATCACGGATACGTCCTAATTCGTCTTCCGTTAAATCACGAACTCGTGTTTCTGAAGAAATACCAGCTTCAGTAAGAATTTTTTCAGCAGTTGTGCGACCAATGCCGAATACGTAAGTTAAAGAAATAACAACGCGTTTGTCTCGAGGAATATCTACACCTGCGATACGTGCCATTCTGAATGCACCTCCTTCTGATTAACCTTGTTTTTGTTTATGTTTAGGGTTTTCACAAATAACCATTACTTTTCCACGTCTACGAATAACTTTACATTTTTCGCAGATTGGTTTAACTGACGGTCTTACTTTCATGTCTCGAACCTCCTTAAAGATTACGGAGTGCTATATTATTTAAAACGGTACGTAATACGACCACGATTTAAATCGTACGGAGATAATTCTACCGTAACTTTGTCTCCTGGTAAAATACGAATGAAGTTCATACGGATTTTACCAGAAACGTGAGCCAATACGACATGCCCATTCTCTAATTCTACTTTGAACATAGCATTTGGCAACGTTTCAAGAACGGTACCTTCGACTTCAATTACATCATCTTTAGCCATTCAATAGTTCTCCCTTCTTCAAATCAGTAACATTTTACACTGCTCTGAAATCCCGGAGAGCCAGCTACTTATAAAGTGGTAAGGATTTCGTATCCTGCTTCTGTAAGAGCAATCGTGTGCTCAAAATGGGCACACCATTTACCATCTACCGTTACCACTGTCCAGTCATCAGATAGTGTTTTTACATATCGTCTTCCTTGATTCACCATCGGCTCAACACAGATGACCATTCCCGGCTTTAATCTAGGGCCTCTATTTGGTGGACCATAGTGCGGGATTTGAGGGTCCTCATGTAAGTCTTGCCCGATTCCGTGACCAACATACTCCCTAACGATCGAGAATCCATTCTCTTCAGCATGGGTTTGAACCGCATGTGAGATATTTGATAATCTCTCGCCTGGTTTTACTTGTTCTAGACCAAGATACAACGATTTTTCTGTGACATCAAGTAGCTTTTGAACAGATTCAGAAATGTTTCCAACTGGATACGTCCATGCAGAATCTCCATGGTACCCATTGTATTTCGCACCAATATCGATACTGATGATATCGCCCTCTTTGAGCTTGCGCTTTCCTGGAATTCCGTGTACAAGCTCTTCATTTACAGAAGCACATATGCTCCCCGGAAATCCGTTGTATCCTTTAAAAGATGGCGTAGCACCATATTTTTGAATCGTCTTTTCCGCTATTTGATCGAGCTCTTTCGTTGTAATTCCTGGAGTAATGTGCTGTTTCAACTCTTGATGAGTTAAAGCAACGATTCTGCCAGCTTCTCGCATGATTTCTATCTCGCGAGGAGTTTTGCAGATGATCATTACGCTAAGCCTCCGATGAGAACATCGATATCAGCAAATACTTTATTGATATCTTGCTCACCATTAATGCTTTTTAAGTAACCAAGCTCGTCGTAGAAATCAAGCAAAGGTTTTGTTTGCTTAATATTCACATCTAAACGATTTGCTACAGTTTCTTCATTGTCATCAGAGCGTTGGTATAATTCGCCACCACATTTATCGCACACATCAGCTGTTGCTGGTGGATTGAATTCTAAGTGGTAAGTCGCACCGCACTCTTTACAAATGCGACGGCCTGTAAGGCGTTTTAATAACAACCCTGAATCCACATTAATGTTTAAAACATAGTCGATTTTTTTGCCAAGATCTTTCATAATCTCTTCAAGAGCTGATGCTTGTGCAACAGTTCGTGGGAAACCGTCTAGTAAGAAACCTCTTACGCAGTCTTCTTGACTTAAACGTTCACGAACAATTCCGATTGTAACTTCATCTGGAACAAGTGCACCTTTATCAATAAAAGATTTTGCTTGTAGACCCATTTCAGTTTCAGCCTTCATAGCTGCACGGAACATATCTCCTGTTGAAATGTGAGGGATGTTATACTTGGCTACAATCTGTTCGGCTTGTGTACCTTTACCAGCACCAGGAAGCCCCATTAAAATTAAGTTCATCCTTGTTCCCCCTCAGTACATGAGCATGTAGGGAAGATGGTTCTTCCCACTTACTCACTGCTTGATAAACCCTTTGTAATGGCGTTTTACCAGTTGGCTTTCTAGCTGCTTCATTGTTTCTAAAGCAACGCCGACAACGATTAACATACTCGTTCCACCAATCTGTGCAGATGGAGGAAGATTTCCCAATTTCGTAAAGATAACTGGTAAGATTGCAATCGCTGCTAGGAAAATTGATCCTACAAAGGTCAAACGATACAAGATTTTTGTTAGATATTGTTCTGTATTCTTACCCGGACGAATACCTGGAACATATCCACCTTGCTTGTTTAGATTCTCTGACATTTGCTCTGGATTAACCTGAACAAACGCATAGAAATATGTGAAGGCTACAATGAGCGCAACATATATGATCATTCCCACTGGGTGAGAATAGTTAAAGTTTGCAATAATCCACTGCGATACATCATGTTTCGGGAAGAACTGTGCAATAGTTGGAGGCGTAATTAAGAATGAAACAGCAAAAATGACTGGAATAACACCCGCACTATTTACCTTAAGCGGTAAATGTGTGTTTTGTGCTCCAGCATGATTCCCATTCCCTCCTGTTACACGCTTCGCGTATTGAATTGGGATCTTTCTAACAGCTTGTTGAATGAAAATAACACCAACAATAACTGCTAGCACAGCTAGTAAAATCAATGCAACTTTAACGATACTCATGAACAATTGATCTCCGATATTTTGAAACTGTTGTTGATACACTTGAGATATAACACTTGGGATCGCTGCAGCAATACCGCCAAAGATAAGGATGGAAATACCATTACCCACACCTTTAGCTGTAATCTGTTCGCCTAACCACATTAAAAATGCAGTACCAGCAGTCAGTACCGTAGCAATGTATAAATAAGTGCTCCAACCAGGATTCAAAATTAATTGCCCACCTACCATACCGTTAAAACCGATTGACATACCAAACCCCTGAATAAACGCAAGAACAATTGTAAAGTAACGCGTGAATTGCGTTAGTTTACGACGGCCCATTTCACCTTGCTTCGACCATTCCGAAAATTTAGGAACAACATCCATCTGCAATAATTGCACGATGATGGATGCTGTAATATACGGCATGATTCCCATCGCAAAGATGGAGAAGTTTTTCAAGGCGCCACCGCCAAATGTATTTAGAATACCTAAAGCATTTAATTGGTCTTGTGCTTTCAGTACGTCTCCATTTGTAAATGGCACTGGGATAAACGTGCCAATCCTGAATACGATTAACATCGCTAAAGTGAATAATATTTTACGTCTTATCTCAGCAACGCGCATAAAGTTGGAGATTGTACGAAACATTAGATCACCTCAACTGATCCGCCAGCTGCTTCAATTGCTTCTTTAGCACTTGAAGAGAACTTGTGCGCTTTAACAGTTAGTTTTTTCTCTACTGCTCCGCTTGCAAGAATTTTAACACCGTCGTTTAACTTGCTGATAACGCCAGTTTCCAGCAATAATTCAGGTGTTACTTCTGTACCATCTTCAAAACGATTTAACGTTGATAAGTTTACAATAGTAAACTCTTTACGGTTAATGTTTGTGAAGCCGCGTTTTGGTAAACGACGGAATAATGGAGTTTGACCACCTTCGAAGCCAAGACGAACACCGCCACCAGAACGTGCGTTTTGTCCTTTATGACCTTTACCAGCAGTTTTACCGTTACCAGAACCGATACCACGACCGACACGGTTACGTACTTTACGAGAACCTTCTGCAGGTTTTAATTCATGAAGTTTCATTCCCAGGCACCTCCTTATATTAATGAGTTATCCTTAAGCTTCTTTTACAGTTAAAAGGTGAGAAACTTTGTTGATCATACCAAGAATAGCAGGAGTTTCTTCCTTAACTACAGTTGAATTCAACTTTTTAAGACCTAAAGCTTCTACCGTCGCACGTTGATCTTGTGGACGACCAATTACACTACGAGTGAGGGTAATTTCTAACTTTTTCGCCATTTGTTTTCCCTCCTTAACCTAGTAGCTCTTCTACAGATTTACCGCGTAATTTTGCAACATCTTCAGCGCGCTTAAGTTCGCTTAATCCGTTCACAGTAGCGCGAATCATGTTGATTGGTGTGTTAGAACCAAGAGATTTCGAAAGAATATCTTGTACACCAGCTAATTCAAGTACCGCACGAACAGGTCCACCAGCAATAACACCAGTACCTTCAGCAGCAGGTTTTAAGAATACTTCACCAGCTCCAAAGTGACCGTTGATTGTGTGTGGAATTGTTGTACCAACTAATGGTACAGCGATTAAGTTTTTCTTAGCGTCTTCGATAGCTTTGCGGATTGCGTCTGGTACCTCTTGTGCTTTACCAGTACCGAATCCAACATGACCGTTTTTATCGCCAACTACAACTAGTGCAGCAAAGCGGAAACGACGACCACCCTTAACAACTTTCGCGACACGATTTATCGTAACTACACGTTCTTCAAGTTCTAATTTACTTGGGTCAATGCGATGCATCAATTTTCCCTCCTTTGACCATTAAAATTGTAATCCAGCCTCACGAGCAGCTTCAGCTAGAGCTTTAACACGGCCATGGTATAAGTAACCACCGCGATCAAATACTACTTCTTTAACGCCTTTCTCTACAGCACGCTTAGCAACTGATTCTCCAACTTTCGTAGCAGCTTCAGTATTGCTAGTACCGTTAAGAGCAAGGTCTTTATCAAGAGTAGATGCACTTACTAACGTTACACCATTCACATCATCAATAACTTGAGCGTAAATATGTTGGTTAGAACGGAACACGTTTAAACGTGGACGCTCTGCAGTACCAGTAAGTTTAGCACGTACACGTGCATGTCTTTTCTTACGAGTCGCATTTTTATCAGCTTTAGTGATCATTTTCTTGTCACTCCTTTCTCTCACCTAACGGGTTTACTTAGCAGTTTTACCTTCTTTACGACGAACAACTTCGCCTTCGTAACGAATACCTTTACCTTTGTAAGGCTCAGGAGCACGTACAGCACGGATGTTAGCAGCAAATTCGCCAACACGTTGCTTGTCGATACCTTTAATTACGATTTTAGTTGGTGCAGGTACTTCAACTTCAAGACCTGCTTCCGGAGTCATTTCTACTGGATGAGAATAACCTACGCTTAAAACAAGTTTATCTCCTTGTTTTTGAGCACGGTAACCAACACCGACTAATTCAAGTCCGCGTGCGAAACCTGCAGTTACACCTTCAACCATGTTTCCGATTAAAGCACGAGTTGTACCGTGTAATGCACGGTGTTCCTTCTGTTCAGATGGACGCTCAACTGTTAGTGTATTTTCTTCAATTTTGATAGACATATCAGCATTGAATTTACGAGTTAATTCACCTTTAGGGCCTTTTACTGTTACAGTATTGTCTTCTGCAATTGTAATAGTAACACCTGCAGGGATTTCAAGAATCTTTTTACCAATACGAGACATGTGGTCACACCTCCGTTCGTTTTAAATATATATTACCAAACGTATGCTACTACTTCTCCACCAGTTTGTAATTGACGAGCGTCTTTGTCTGTCATTACTCCCTTAGATGTAGAAACAAGAGCGATACCTAATCCGTTAAGTACACGTGGTACTTCGTCAGCTTTAGCGTAAACGCGTAAGCCAGGTTTACTGATACGTTTTAATCCAGTGATTACACGTTCATTGTTTGCACCATATTTCAGGAAAATACGAAGGATACCTTGTTTGTTATCCTCGATGTATTCTACATCACGAATGAAACCTTCACGTTTTAAAAGTTCAGCGATCTCTTTTTTGATTTTAGAAGCAGGAACCTCTAATTTCTCATGACGTACCATGTTCGCATTACGGATGCGAGTAAGCATGTCTGCAATTGGATCTGTCATCACCATGTGTTTTACCTCCTTCCCATTTGTGGGTTTTACCAACTAGCTTTTTTAACACCAGGAATTTGACCTTTATATGCAAGTTCACGGAAACAAATACGGCAAAGTTTAAATTTGCGGTATACAGAATGCGGACGACCGCAGCGTTCGCAACGTGTATACTCTTGTACTTTAAACTTAGGAGTACGCTTTTGTTTCGCTATCATAGATTTTTTAGCCACGTTTTCGCCTCCTCTACTTAGCGTTGGCTTCCATTATTTTTGGAATGGCATACCGAATTGTGTTAAAAGTTCACGAGCTTCTTCATCAGTTTTCGCTGTAGTAACGATTACGATGTCCATACCGCGTACTTTGCTTACTTTATCATAATCAATCTCAGGGAAGATAAGTTGCTCTTTAACACCTAATGTGTAGTTCCCACGACCATCGAATGATTTCTTAGAAACACCACGGAAATCACGTACACGTGGTAAAGAAACCGATACTAATTTGTCGAAGAACTCATACATTTGCTCGCCGCGTAAAGTTACTTTCGCACCGATTGGCATACCTTCACGAAGACGGAAACCAGCGATTGATTTTTTAGCACGAGTTACAACAGGTTTTTGACCTGCGATTTGTGTTAATTCTTCTACTGCATTGTCTAAAGCTTTTGAGTTAGATACCGCGTCACCAACACCAGTGTTGATTACGATCTTTTCGATTTTCGGTACTTCCATCACAGATTTATAGTTAAACTTGCTCACTAGAGCAGGAGTAATTTCCTTTTGGAACTTCTCTTTAAGGCGATTCAATGAAGTGACCTCCTTTCTTAAGAAAATTATTTATCTAATAATTCACCAGATTTTTTTGCAATACGAACTTTTTTACCATCTTCTACTTTGAAGCCTACGCGAGTAGGTTCACCTGTTTTCGGATCTAAAATCATAACGTTAGAAACGTGAATAGGTGCTTCTTTAGTAATAATTCCACCTTGTGGATTTAATTGAGATGGCTTAGAGTGTTTTTTAACGATGTTAACACCCTCAACGATAACACGGTTTTGCTTTGGGAAAGCCACAAGGATAACGCCTTGTTTTCCTTTGTCTTTACCAGTGATTACCTGTACTTTATCACCTTTTTTTACATGCATCTTAATTCTGCACCTCCTTAGCAAGGCAATACCTTAAATTATAGAACTTCTGGAGCTAAAGAAACGATCTTCATGAAGTTGCTATCACGTAATTCACGAGCTACTGGTCCGAAGATACGAGTACCACGTGGGCTCTTATCGTCTTTAATGATAACCGCTGCGTTTTCATCAAATTTGATGTAAGAACCGTCCGGACGACGAGCTCCGCTCTTCGTACGTACTACTACTGCTTTAACAACGTCACCTTTTTTAACAACGCCACCTGGTGTTGCTTGTTTTACCGTAGCAACGATAATGTCACCAATGTTAGCATATTTACGACCAGAGCCGCCTAATACTTTAATTGTTAAAAGTTCACGTGCACCAGAGTTGTCAGCAACTTTCAAACGAGATTCTTGTTGGATCATGTTATGAAACCTCCCTTCGGACTAAAAATTCCGATTCGTCTATTTAGATAATAACCGCTTCTTCAACGATTTCAACTAAACGGAAACGCTTAGTAGCAGAAAGCGGGCGAGTTTCCATGATTTTAACGATATCGCCAAGTTTCGCTTGGTTTTGCTCATCATGGGCTTTGTACTTCTTAGAATACTTAACACGTTTTCCGTACAAGGAATGAGTTTTGTAAGTTTCAACTAAAACTGTAATCGTTTTGTCCATTTTGTCAGACACTACACGACCAGTATAAACTTTGCGTTGGTTACGTTCGCTCACTATGCAAACCTCCCCTCAATTTATCGATTAATTCCGATCTCTCTTTCACGAACTACAGTTTTCATACGAGCAATTGCTTTACGCACTTCACGAATGCGAGTTGGATTCTCTAATTGTCCTGTAGCAAGTTGGAAGCGAAGATTAAACAACTCTTCCTTTAAAGCTTTAACTTTTGTTTCGATTTCGGCAGTGGTTAATTCACGAATATCATTAGTTTTCATTAGATTCACCACCATTTTCTTCACGTTTTACGAATTTACATTTCACAGGTAACTTGTGAGCTGCAAGACGTAATGCTTCGCGTGCTACCTCTTCAGATACACCCGCGATTTCGAACATAATTTTCCCAGGTTTTACTACTGCTACCCAGCCTTCTGGTGCCCCTTTACCGGAACCCATACGTACTTCTAGAGGTTTTGCAGTGTAAGGTTTAGAAGGGAAAATTTTAATCCATACTTTACCGCCACGTTTCATGTAACGAGTCATTGCACGACGAGCAGCTTCGATTTGACGGTTTGTAATCCATGAAGCAGCTTGTGCTTGTAAACCGAATTCACCGAAAGCAACTTCAGTTCCACCTTTAGCACGACCACGCATTTTACCACGATGCTCTCTACGATATTTTACGCGTTTTGGCATTAACATATTATTTTCCTCCTTCCTCAGAAGCTTTCTTTTTTGTAGGAAGGACTTCTCCACGGTAGATCCATACTTTTACGCCTAATTTACCGTATGTTGTATCAGCTTCAACTGCTGCATAGTCAATATCAGCGCGAAGTGTATGAAGTGGAACAGTTCCTTCACTGTAAGATTCTGCACGAGCGATATCAGCTCCGCCAAGACGACCAGAAACCTGTGTTTTAATACCTTTAGCACCTGCACGCATAGCACGTTGAATAACTTGCTTTTGTGCACGACGGAATGATACACGGTTTTCTAATTGACGAGCGATGTTTTCGCCTACTAATTTAGCGTTAAGATCAGCTCTCTTAACTTCTAAAATGTTGATGTGTACACGCTTGCCTGTTAATTGGTTAAGAGCTTTACGAAGTGCTTCAACTTCAGTACCACCTTTACCAATTACCATACCAGGTTTTGCAGTGTGAATTGTAACATTTACACGATTTGCTGCACGTTCGATTTCTACTTTAGCAACAGCAGAATCTTTTAAGCGTACATTAATGTACTCACGGATTTTGATGTCTTCATGTAATAATGTAGCGTAATCTTTCTCAGCGAACCAACGAGATTCCCAGTCACGGATAACACCGACACGAAGACCAATTGGATTAACCTTTTGACCCATCGATTATCCCTCCTTCTTTTCTGATACCACAACTGTAATGTGGCTTGTGCGTTTGTTAATTTGGCTTGCACGACCCATTGCACGTGGACGGAAACGTTTCAACGTTGGACCTTCGTCAACGAAGACTTTTTCAACAACTAGGTTGTTAATGTCCATCTCATAATTGTGCTCTGCATTTGCGATTGCAGATTTTAAAACTTTTTCTACAACTGGAGAAGCAGTTTTTGGTGTGTGGTTAAGGATAGCAATCGCTTCACCCACTTGCTTACCTCGGATTAAGTCTACTACTAAACGAACTTTACGAGGAGCAATACGAACTGTTCTCGCTACTGCTTTAGCTTGCATTGAAGTGCCTCCTCTCATTATCTTCTAGTTTTCTTATCGTCAGCAAGGTGACCTTTATACGTACGAGTTGGTGCGAATTCACCTAACTTATGGCCAACCATATCCTCAGTGATGTACACAGGTACGTGTTTACGACCATCATATACAGCGATTGTGTGTCCGATGAACTGAGGGAAGATTGTTGAACGGCGAGACCAAGTTTTAACAACTTGTTTTTGCTCAGATGCAACTAATTTTTCCATTTTGCTCATTAAGTGATCATCGACAAATGGTCCTTTTTTTAAGCTACGAGCCATTTTGGTGCCTCCCTTCGTGATTGGCGTACGGTTCTAGAAATGAACCGTACTACAATCCCATTATTTTTTACGACGACGAACGATGAATTTGTCAGACGCTTTGTTTTTCTTACGAGTCTTGAATCCAAGAGTTGGTTTACCCCATGGAGACATTGGAGACTTACGTCCGATTGGAGAACGTCCTTCACCACCACCGTGTGGGTGATCAACCGGGTTCATTACAGAACCACGAACTGTTGGGCGTTTACCTAACCAGCGAGAGCGACCTGCTTTACCGATTTTGATAAGTTCGTGTTGTTCGTTACCTACTTGACCGATTGAAGCGCGACAAGCAGATAATACAAGACGTACTTCACCAGAAGTTAAACGTACAAGTACGTATTTACCTTCTTTACCAAGTACTTGAGCAGATGTACCAGCAGAACGAACTAATTGTCCGCCACGACCAGGCTTAAGCTCGATGTTATGAACAACAGTACCTACTGGAATGTTGATTAATGGTAATGCGTTACCGATTTTGATGTCAGCTTCTGGGCCAGACATAACTTCCATACCTACTTCTAAAGATTTAGGAGCAAGAATGTAACGTTTTTCACCGTCAACGTAGTTAATTAATGCGATATTCGCAGAGCGGTTTGGATCGTATTCGATCGTAGCAACGCGTCCTGGAATTCCATCTTTGTTACGCTTAAAGTCGATGATACGGTATTGACGCTTATGTCCGCCACCTTGATGACGTACAGTAATTTTACCTTGGTTATTACGACCAGCCTTCTTGCTTAAAGGAGCAAGTAATGACTTTTCGGGTCTGTCAGTCGTGATTTCAGCGAAATCATTCGTAGTCATATTACGACGACCGTTAGTAGTTGGATTATACTTTTTAATTCCCATCTCAATTTCCCTCCTTCTTTAGTAAGAATTAAACGCCTTGGAAGATTTCGATTTCTTTGCTGTCAGCAGTTAGCTTAACGATTGCTTTACGACGACGGCTAGTAAAACCAGCGTGACGACCAACGCGTTTTGCTTTCGGCTTGTAGTTCATGATGTTCACTTTTTCTACTTTAACACCAAAGATCGCTTCAAGAGCATCTTTAACTTCTGTTTTATTAGATTTAACGTCCACATCGAACGTGTATTTTTTTTCAGCCATCATTTCCATAGAACGTTCAGTGATAACTGGGCGCTTAATGATATCACGAGGATCTCTCATTATGCAAGCACCTCCTCTACTTTTTCCACTGCCGCTTTTGTCATGATTAGCTTATCATGATGAAGCACGTCTAAAACGTTTACGCCATCAGCAGTGATTACTGTTACTCCAGGGATATTGCGAGCAGATAACTCTACAGATTCGTTTGCATCAGCAGTTACGATAAGAGCTTTCTTCTCAACAGTTAATCCTTTAAGTACTGCTAGCATGTCTTTTGTTTTTGGTGCATTTAACACTAGGTCTTCAAGAACTACAATGTTGTTCTCAACTACTTTAGTAGCTAATGCAGATTTGATTGCTAAACGACGAACTTTCTTAGGAAGTTTGTACGCATAGCTTCTTGGTGTAGGTCCGAATACCGTACCACCACCACGCCATTGAGGAGAGCGGATAGACCCTTGACGAGCACGTCCAGTTCCTTTTTGACGCCATGGTTTACGACCACCACCGCGAACTTCAGAGCGAGTTTTTACTTTGTGTGTACCTTGACGTAAAGATGCACGTTGCATCATTACAGCTTCGAAAAGTACAGCTTCATTTGGTTCGATACCGAAAATAGCTTCAGCTAATTCGATTTCACCAACCTGTGAACCAGTTTGGTTATATACAGTAACTTTTGGCATTGGAATTCCTCCTTCCTATTGTGAATTATTTGCTAACCTTCACAGCGCCTTGAACAACTACAAGAGATTTCTTAGCACCTGGAACGTTACCTTTTACTAGTAATAAGTTGCGCTCAGTGTCAACTTGAACGATTTCTAAGTTTTGGATAGTAACTTGGTCTCCACCCATACGTCCAGCAAGTTTTTTGCCTTTGAATACACGGTTCGGAGCAACTGGGCCCATTGAACCTGGACGACGGTGATAGCGAGAACCATGAGACATAGGTCCGCGAGATTGTCCGTGGCGTTTGATAACACCTTGGAAACCTTTACCTTTAGAAATTCCTGTTACGTCAACGATTTCACCTGCAGCGAAAACTTCAACTTTTACCTCTTGACCAACCTCTAATCCGTCCACGTCTGCATCGCGGATTTCGCGAATGAAGCGCTTAGGAGTTGTAGATGCTTTAGCAGTGTGGCCTTGTTCAGGTTTGTTAGTTAACTTTTCACGTTTATCTTCAAATCCTAACTGGATTGCATTGTAGCCATCAGTTTCAGTTGTTTTCTTTTGAAGAACAACGTTTGGATTAGCAGCGATAACTGTTACTGGGATTAACTCACCGTTCTCAGCAAATACTTGAGTCATACCGATCTTTCTTCCTAAGATTCCTTTGGTCATGAGTTACACCTCCTACATTTTTAAGTTATATAATTTATAGTTTGATTTCGATATCTACACCAGACGGTAAGTCTAAACGCATTAATGAATCTACTGTTTGTGGAGTAGGACTCACGATATCGATTAAACGTTTGTGTGTGCGCATTTCGAATTGCTCACGAGAATCTTTGTACTTATGAACAGCACGAAGAATTGTGTAAATAGTCTTCTCAGTTGGTAATGGGATCGGACCAGAAACTGTTGCCCCAGAACGCTTAGCTGTTTCTACAATTTTCTCAGCTGATTGATCAAGAATACGGTGATCATAAGCTTTTAAACGGATACGAATTTTTTCTTTTGCCATTATTTTCCCTCCTTCGTTCGCCTATTTCTAAAATAGACCTTCTCCATGGAAATTTCCCCACACCATGCCATGGCAAAGCGGCCGGGTGTGTCAGCAACCTTCCACTTCATCGCAGTCAAAGACCAACATTGTCTATTATACAATGTTATTCGTCTAGATGCAAGCATCTTTTTGTTTGCATCTGCTTTTCTCTACTTTTGCTATTATACATGGCACTTTAAAGAATTTCAAGTTTTCATCTAACAGAATTCGTTTTACAGTTTCTGGATTATCTTTTGTTGTTTTTATATTACTATAGAAGAAACTCGTCAAAACAAAAAAACACACTCTTCTTCTTTATATAAACGCAAACAAAAAACCTAAGGGAAAATCCCTTAGGTTTTTTTATATCAGCTAAGATTACTCAACGATAGTAGCAACTACACCGTAACCTACTGTACGTCCACCTTCACGAATAGAGAATTTAGTTCCCTCTTCGATAGCGATTGGAGCGATAAGTTCGATAGTCATTTCGATGTTGTCACCAGGCATTACCATTTCAGTACCTTCTGGTAATTGGATGATACCAGTTACGTCAGTTGTACGGAAGTAGAACTGAGGACGGTAGTTAGCGAAGAATGGAGTGTGACGTCCACCTTCTTCTTTAGATAATACGAAAACTTCAGCTTTGAATTTAGCGTGTGCTTTTACAGAGCCAGTTTTAGCAAGAACTTGTCCACGTTGGATGTCTTCACGAGCAACCCCACGAAGAAGAGCACCGATGTTGTCTCCAGCTTGAGCTTGGTCAAGAAGTTTACGGAACATTTCTACACCAGTTACAGTTGTAGAAGCATTCTCTTCAGCAAGACCGATGATTTCTACTACGTCACCAACTTTAACGATTCCGCGCTCTACACGACCAGTTGCAACTGTACCACGACCTGTGATAGAGAATACATCCTCGATAGGCATTAAGAATGGTTTGTCAGTTTCACGTTCTGGAGTTGGGATGTAAGCATCAACTTCAGTCATTAATTCAATGATTTTTGCTTCCCAATCAGCTTCTCCTTGAAGAGCTTTAAGAGCAGAACCTTTGATTACAGGAATGTCGTCGCCTGGGAATCCGTATTCAGATAATAGGTCACGAACTTCCATTTCTACTAATTCTAATAATTCTTCGTCGTCTACCATGTCGCATTTGTTTAAGAATACAACGATGTAAGGAACACCTACTTGACGAGAAAGAAGGATGTGCTCACGTGTTTGAGGCATTGGGCCATCAGCAGCAGATACTACTAAGATACCGCCGTCCATTTGAGCAGCACCAGTGATCATGTTTTTAACATAGTCAGCGTGACCTGGGCAGTCAACGTGTGCATAGTGACGAGTTTCAGTTTCGTACTCAACGTGTGCAGTTGAGATTGTGATTCCGCGCTCTCTTTCTTCTGGAGCAGCGTCGATTTGATCGTATCCGCGTGCTTCAGCACCACCAGCTTTTGCAAGAACTGTAGTGATCGCAGCAGTTAATGTAGTTTTACCATGGTCAACGTGGCCGATTGTACCGATGTTAACATGGGGTTTAGAACGTTCGAATTTAGCTTTAGCCATTCTAAATTCCTCCTTAGTTTATATAGGTTATTTTATATTTAGACTAGAAAGCGAAACTTACGTCCCACTTTCTAAGCTTACATAAGTAGTTATACTCGAACAATTGATAAAAATCAATTATTCGCCTTTATTTTTTTTAATAATTTCTTCTGAAACAGACTTCGGTACTTCTTCATAATGATCAAATGTCATTGAGAATGTTCCGCGTCCTTGAGTGTTAGAACGTAATGCTGTCGCATAACCGAACATTTCAGAAAGTGGAACCATAGCGCGAACAACTTGTGCGTTACCGCGAGCTTCCATACCTTCTACACGTCCACGACGAGATGTTACGTCACCCATGATGTCTCCCATGTACTCTTCAGGAATTACAACTTCAACTTTCATCATTGGCTCAAGAATTACTGGGTTACATTTAGAAACCGCAGCTTTAAGTGCCATAGATGCAGCGATTTTGAACGCCATCTCAGATGAATCGACATCATGGTAAGAACCGTCAACTAATGCTGCTTTAATGTCAACTAGTGGGTAACCAGCTAGTACACCATTTTTAAGTGAGTCTTCAAGACCCGCTCCAACAGCTGGGATGTATTCACGTGGAACTACACCGCCGACGATTTTGTTTTCGAATTCAAATCCTTTACCTTCTTCGTTAGGTGCAAACTCAATCCAAACGTGACCGAATTGTCCACGTCCACCAGATTGACGAGCAAACTTACCTTCAACTTTTGCAGCAGCGCGGAAAGTTTCACGGTATGCTACCTGAGGAGCACCAACGTTTGCTTCGACTTTGAATTCACGGCGCATACGGTCAACGATGATATCAAGGTGAAGTTCACCCATACCAGCGATGATAGTTTGGCCAGTTTCTTGGTCAGTGTGAGCACGGAATGTTGGATCTTCTTCAGAAAGCTTAGATAATGCTGTACCCATTTTATCTTGGTCAGCTTTAGATTTTGGTTCGATAGCTACAGAGATAACTGGCTCTGGGAATTCCATAGACTCAAGGATAACAAGGCTCTTCTCGTCACAAAGAGTATCACCAGTAGTAGTATCTTTTAAACCTACAGCAGCAGCGATATCACCAGCGTAAACTGTTGAAATCTCTTCACGGCTGTTAGCGTGCATTTGTAGGATACGTCCTACACGCTCACGCTTACCTTTAGTTGAGTTTTTCACGTATGATCCAGAGTTTAACACACCAGAGTACACACGGAAGAACGTTAACTTACCAACATAAGGGTCAGTCATGATTTTGAATGCTAAAGCTGCGAATGGTTCTTCATCGCTAGACTTACGTTCTACTTCTTCATCTGTATCCGGAAGAGTACCTTTAATAGCAGGTACATCTAATGGAGATGGTAGGTAGTCGATAACTGCGTCTAACAGAATTTGAACACCTTTGTTTTTGAATGCAGAACCACAGATTACTGGGAAGAATTCTACAGAAGTTGTAGCCTTACGGATACCAGCTTTAAGCTCTTCTACAGTGATTTCTTCACCTTCTAGGTACTTCATCATCATTTCTTCATCAAGCTCAGCTACCGCTTCAATAAGCTTTCCACGGTATTCTTCAGCTAGTTCTTTGTGCTCTTCAGGAATTTCGACACGCTCGATGTCTGTTCCTAAATCGTTACCGTACATGTAAGCACACTCTTCAACAAGGTCAATGATACCATTGAACTCATCTTCAGCACCGATTGGTAACTGAATTGGATGTGCGTTTGCTTGTAAACGATCGTGGATTGTTCCTACAGAGTATAAGAAATCTGCACCGATCTTATCCATTTTGTTAACGAATACGATACGAGGTACACCGTAAGTAGTAGCCTGACGCCAAACAGTTTCTGTTTGTGGTTCTACACCAGATTGTGCATCAAGTACTGCTACCGCACCATCAAGTACGCGTAAAGAACGTTCTACTTCTACTGTGAAGTCTACGTGTCCTGGAGTATCAATGATGTTTACACGGTGACCTTTCCATTGAGCTGTAGTTGCAGCAGAAGTAATTGTGATACCACGCTCTTGCTCTTGCTCCATCCAGTCCATCTGAGATGCACCTTCATGAGTTTCACCGATTTTATGAATACGTCCTGTGTAATACAGAATACGCTCAGTTGCTGTTGTTTTACCAGCATCGATGTGAGCCATGATACCAATATTACGAGTGTTTTCTAAAGAGAACTCTCTTGTCATTTGGTGTCTTGCTCCTTCCATATATGGATTGGATTTTTTATTTTAAGTAGCAAAAAAGCCACTTTATATTGTTACATATGCCAGTGTCCAGTACCCTCATTATGTAAAACGAGCGCCCAACGAAAGGGAGAGGCATTCTCCCTCTCCACACTTCCATAAGCGACAAATAAAGCGGTTTATGCATACATTTATTTTACGTTGAATCCTACCAACGGTAATGAGCAAATGCTTTGTTAGCTTCTGCCATTTTATGAGTGTCTTCACGTTTCTTAACAGATGCACCAGCGTTGTTAGCTGCATCTAAGATTTCGTAAGCTAGACGCTCTTCCATAGTTTTTTCACCACGAAGACGAGCATAGTTTACTAACCAGCGAAGACCTAAAGTTGTACGGCGTTCTGGACGAACCTCAACTGGAACTTGGTAGTTAGCACCACCAACACGACGAGCGCGTACTTCAAGAACAGGCATGATGTTCTTAAGAGCTTGCTCGAATACTTCCATTGGTTCTTTATCTGAACGTTCACGAACGATATCGAAAGCGTTATAAAGAATTGTTTGAGATTTACCTTTTTTACCGTCAACCATCATTTTGTTGATAAGGCGTGTTACTAGCTTAGAATTGTACATTGGATCTGGTAACACGTCACGTTTCGCAACAGGTCCTTTACGAGGCATATTGAGTTCCTCCTTTCATTATAAGTTTATTATTTTTTAGCAGGTTTTGGTCGCTTAGTACCATATTTAGAACGTCCTTGCATACGTTTGTCAACACCAGCTGTATCAAGCGCTCCACGAACGATGTGGTAACGTACCCCTGGTAAATCCTTTACTCGACCACCGCGAATTAATACTACGCTATGCTCTTGTAAGTTATGACCGATACCTGGGATGTAAGCTGTAACTTCAATACCGTTTGTTAAACGTACACGAGCGTATTTACGTAACGCTGAGTTAGGTTTCTTTGGAGTCATTGTACCAACACGAGTACATACACCACGTTTTTGAGGTGCAGAGATATCAGTTGATTTTTTCTTTAAAGAGTTAAATCCTTTGTTTAACGCAGGTGATTTAGATTTCCATACTTTATCAGTACGACCATTTCTCACTAATTGGTTAATAGTAGGCATTTGATTATCCTCCCTTCGCATGTTTGTATGACCACATATCCAGGTGGTTCATTATTAGTTGAAAACAAAGTTTTTGCAAGGAAGAGCAAATGCTCTCTCCTCACAAAAACAGTTTTAACTTATTATTCCTATTGCTGAAGCTCCCACTTGAATCCCCGAAACTTTTCCAAGCTTACGAACTGATTCAACCTTTGTTATGGGTATGTTATGTTGCAAAGCAGTGCGAATGATAACATGGGTTAACCGCACATCAGCATCTTCTGCAATAACAACTTCTTTAACTATACCATTTTTGATTGCTTCCAATGTGCGTTTATGACCAACGACTACATTTTCAGCATTTGACACTTTTTGATAAGACATATAAATATCCTCCAAAGCATCGTTCAGGAGCAACCTTGATTATAGTAACATTTTGACTCATACAATGTCAACTAGGATTAGATGTTTTTATACAAAATTTACGACGGAAAATTTTACTGTTCCACATAAATCTCATCGTTTTCTACATTCATGTTATCTTGTGTTGTTTTTACAAGATCCACTTTGCGATAACGATTCATACCTGTTCCAGCAGGAACAAGTTTACCGATAATAACGTTCTCTTTCAATCCTAGAAGCTCATCACGTTTACCTTTAATTGCTGCATCAGTTAAGACACGAGTTGTTTCTTGGAATGATGCTGCAGATAAGAATGAATCAGTTTCAAGTGAAGCTTTTGTAATACCAAGTAGAACAGGTCTAGCTGTCGCTGGTTGTTTACCTTTCAGTAACACCTTCGCATTCGCATCAGTAAACTGATGGATATCTAGTAATGTTCCTGGTAATACGTCTGTTTCACCTGCATCACTTACACGAACTTTACGTAGCATTTGACGTACCATTACCTCTACGTGTTTGTCACCAATTTCTACCCCTTGCATACGGTATACTTTTTGAACTTCACGTAATAAGTATTCTTGAACTGCTGTAATGTCCGTTACTTTTAGTAATTCTTTCGGATCAATAGAACCTTCTGTTAACTCTTTACCGTGGCTAATTGGCTGTCCTGGAGTTACTTTCAGACGAGCACCGTAAGGAATAGCATACGTACGAGCTTCAACTTCACCCTGTACAACTACTTCTTGGCGATCTTTAACATCGTTGATCGCTGCGATAACACCGTCGATTTCACTGATAACTGCCTGACCTTTCGGATTACGAGCTTCGAAGATCTCTTGGATACGAGGTAAACCTTGAGTGATATCATCTCCGGCAACCCCACCTGTATGGAATGTACGCATCGTTAACTGTGTACCTGGCTCACCGATAGATTGAGCTGCGATAATACCTACCGCTTCTCCTACTTCTACGTCTGTACCAGTTGCTAAGTTACGACCGTAACACTTCTTACATACACCATGGCGAGTGTTACACGTAAACGCTGAACGAATATTTACAGTTTCAACACCCGAATTTTCAACGATATGAGCGATATCTTCAGTAATTAATTGGTTTTCACTAACTAATACTTCACCTGTTTCAGGATGTTTTACAGTTTTTCTTGCAAAACGTCCAACAAGACGATCATATAATGACTCAATTACTTCATTACCCTCTTTAATCGCACCAATTAATAGACCACGATCTGTTCCACAATCATCTTCACGGACAATTACATCTTGTGCAACGTCTACAAGACGACGTGTTAAGTAACCAGAATCGGCAGTTTTAAGTGCTGTATCGGCAAGACCTTTACGCGCACCATGCGTAGAGATGAAGTACTCAAGTACTGTTAAACCTTCACGGAAACTCGATTTGATTGGAAGTTCGATGATACGACCAGATGGATTGGCCATCAGACCACGCATACCAGCAAGCTGAGTAAAGTTAGATGCGTTACCACGGGCACCTGAGTCACTCATCATGAAGATTGGATTGCGTTTATTCAAGGATTTCATCAGTTTTCCTTGGATAACATCTTTTGCATTACTCCAAATAGAGATAACGCGATCGTAACGTTCTTCTTCCGTGATTAAACCGCGACGGAATTGTTTAATTACATTATCTACTTTTGCTTGTGCTTCGTGGAGAATTTCATCTTTTTCGCCTAATACAAGAATGTCAGATACCCCAACTGTAATACCAGCTTTTGTAGAGTACTTGAACCCTAAGTTTTTCATACGGTCAAGCATGCGAGACGTTTCTGTAATTTGGAAACGTTTGAACACTTCCGCAATGATGTTACCAAGGATCTTCTTGCTAAATGGCGCCACTTCTTCGCGACTAGCAATAATTTCTTTAATGTTCGCACCTTTTTCAACGAAATATTCCGCTGGTGTTTCTTTTTCAAGGTTTGAGTTTGTCGGTTCATTAATATAAGGGAACGACTCTGGTAAGATTTCGTTAAATATTAATTTACCAACTGTTGTTAATAGAAGCTTACCTTTTTGCTCTTCAGTAAACGTTACGTTATTTACTGAACTTGCAGCAACTGCAACACGTGTGTGCAGATGTACATATCCATTTTGATATGCAAGTATTGCTTCGTTTGCATCTTTGAAGACCATACCTTCACCGATTGCGCCTTCACGCTCAAGTGTTAAGTAGTAGTTACCTAATACCATATCCTGAGATGGAGTAACAACTGGTTTTCCGTCTTTTGGATTCAAGATGTTTTGTGCCGCTAACATAAGAATACGAGCTTCTGCTTGTGCCTCTGATGATAACGGAACGTGAACCGCCATTTGGTCACCGTCAAAGTCCGCGTTGTATGCAGTACATACAAGTGGGTGAAGACGAATTGCGCGACCTTCTACTAATGTAGGTTCAAACGCCTGGATACCAAGACGGTGAAGTGTTGGTGCGCGGTTTAGAAGTACTGGATGTTCTTTAATCACAGATTCTAAAACGTCCCAAACTTCAGGGTGTACACGCTCAATTTTACGTTTCGCACTCTTAATGTTGTGTGCTAACCCTTTTCCAACTAATTCTTTCATAACAAAAGGTTTGAACAGTTCAAGCGCCATTTCTTTCGGTAATCCACATTGGTACATCTTTAAGTTCGGTCCTACAACGATTACAGAACGACCAGAGTAGTCAACACGTTTACCTAATAAGTTTTGACGGAAACGTCCTTGTTTACCTTTAAGCATGTGAGATAGTGATTTTAATGGACGGTTACCTGGTCCAGTTACTGGACGGCCACGACGACCATTATCAATTAATGCATCTACAGCTTCTTGTAACATACGTTTTTCGTTTTGAACGATGATGCTTGGAGCACCTAGGTCCAATAGACGTTTTAAACGGTTGTTACGGTTAATTACACGACGATATAAGTCGTTTAAGTCAGAAGTAGCAAAACGTCCACCATCTAACTGTACCATTGGGCGTAGTTCTGGTGGGATAACTGGTAGAACATCTAAGATCATCCAAGATGGTTCATTTCCAGAGTTACGGAATGCTTCTAATACTTCTAGACGTTTAATAGCACGAGTACGGCGTTGTCCTTGTGCTGTTTTTAATTCTTCTTTTAAGAAGTCTACTTCTTTATCTAAATCAATGTCTTGTAGTAGCTTTTTAATCGCTTCTGCACCCATAGCAGCTTGGAATGTGCTACCATATCGATCACGATATGCACGGTATTCTTTTTCAGAAAGTAATTGCTTCTTATCAAGTGGTGTATCTCCACTTTCTGTTACAACATAAGAAGCGAAATAAATTACTTCTTCAAGCGCGCGAGGGGACATGTCTAAGACAAGTCCCATGCGGCTCGGGATACCTTTGAAATACCAAATATGAGATACAGGAGCAGCTAATTCAATATGACCCATACGTTCACGACGTACTTTTGCACGCGTTACTTCAACGCCACATCGATCACAAACTACACCTTTATAACGTACACGTTTGTATTTTCCGCAATGACATTCCCAGTCCTTTTGTGGTCCGAAAATACGCTCACAGAACAAGCCATCTTTTTCAGGCTTTAACGTACGATAGTTAATAGTTTCTGGTTTCTTAACTTCACCGTATGACCAAGAACGAATCTTGTCAGGTGAAGCAAGTCCAATCTTCATATATTCAAAGTTATTTACATCTATCAAGGGGCCTACCTCCCTTTTAGTCTACAGGTTATCCCAATTATTCCTTAGTTGTCTCAACTTCGACATTCAATTTATCTGCTGATTGATGATCATCGTCATCTTCTGTATCACGCATTTCAATTTCTGTATCGTCGCTAGACATCATTTTAACGTCCATACCTAAACTTTGCAGCTCTTTAATCAATACTTTGAATGATTCAGGAACGCCTGGTTCTGGAACATTTTCGCCTTTAACAATTGCTTCATAAGTCTTAACACGTCCAACAACATCATCAGACTTCACTGTTAAGATTTCTTGAAGAGTATAAGCAGCACCGTAAGCTTCAAGTGCCCAAACCTCCATCTCACCGAAACGCTGTCCACCGAACTGAGCTTTACCTCCAAGAGGTTGCTGCGTTACAAGTGAGTATGGTCCAGTAGAACGAGCATGAAGTTTATCGTCAACCATGTGCGCAAGTTTGATCATATACATGACACCAACAGATACGCGGTTATCGAATGGTTCACCAGTACGTCCGTCATACAGGATTGTTTTCGCGTCATTTGCCATACCAGCTTCTTCAATTGTGCCCCAAACATCTTCCTCACGAGCACCATCGAATACTGGTGTTGCAATGTGAATGCCCAGGTATCTTGCTGCCATACCAAGATGAAGCTCTAATACCTGACCGATATTCATACGAGATGGTACCCCTAATGGGTTTAACATGATATCGATTGGCGTACCGTCTGGTAAGTAAGGCATATCTTCTTCTGGTAAAATACGAGAAATAACACCTTTGTTACCGTGACGTCCGGCCATCTTGTCACCTTCAGAAATTTTACGTTTTTGAACGATATATGCACGTACAAGTTGATTCACGCCTGGTGGCAATTCATCGCCATCTTCACGGTTGAATACTTTTACGTCTAAGATAATACCGCCACCACCGTGTGGTACACGTAGTGATGTATCACGTACTTCACGCGCTTTTTCTCCAAAGATAGCATGTAATAGACGTTCTTCAGCTGTTAATTCTGTTACACCTTTAGGTGTTACTTTACCAACAAGTAAATCTCCATCTTTTACTTCAGCACCAACGCGAATGATACCGCGCTCGTCAAGGTTACGTAATGCGTCTTCCCCAACATTTGGAATGTCACGTGTAATTTCTTCTGGTCCAAGCTTCGTATCACGAGCTTCTGATTCATATTCTTCAATATGAATAGAAGTGTACACATCATCTTTTACAAGGCGCTCACTCATGATGATCGCATCCTCGTAGTTATAACCGTCCCAAGTCATGAAGCCAACAAGCACGTTACGTCCAAGTGCTAGTTCACCTAATTCCATAGAAGGACCATCCGCAAGGATTTCACCTTTTACAACTTCATTTCCAACACTTACGATTGGACGTTGGTTGTAACAAGTTCCTTGGTTAGAACGAATGAATTTTTGCATTTTGTAGCGATCTAAGTCGCCTTTTACTGTTTGACCGTCAACTTCTACATAGCGACGTACCCAAACTTCACGTGCTTCTACGCGCTCAACAACACCAGGATGTTTACAGATTACTGCAGCACCTGAGTCTTTTGCTGATACGTACTCCATACCTGTACCTACAATCGGAGATTCCGGATTCATTAACGGAACTGCCTGACGTTGCATGTTCGCTCCCATAAGTGCGCGGTTAGAGTCATCGTTTTCTAAGAACGGAATACAAGCTGTCGCTGCCGACACTACTTGTTTTGGAGATACATCCATGTAGTCGATGCGTTCTCTATTTGTGACAATGTTTTCACCACGGAAACGAGCTACGATATCTTCACTTAGGAATTCACCTTCATCAGATAATTTCATATTCGCTTGGGCTACAACATAGTTATCTTCTTCATCTGCTGTTAAATAATCAACATGCCCTGTTACAAGACCAGTTTCTGGGTCAACACGACGATATGGTGTTTCAATGAAACCAAACTCATTTACTTTCGCGAACGAAGATAATGAGTTAATCAAACCGATGTTTGGTCCCTCTGGTGTTTCAATCGGACACATACGACCGTAGTGGGAGTAATGAACGTCACGTACTTCAAAGCCTGCGCGCTCACGCGTTAAACCACCAGGTCCTAATGCAGATAGTCTTCGTTTGTGAGTTAACTCTGCTAATGGATTTGTTTGGTCCATGAACTGAGATAACTGAGAACTTCCGAAGAACTCTTTAATAGATGCAATAACAGGACGAATATTAATTAGCGCCTGTGGTGTAATTGCATTTGTATCTTGGATCGACATTCTCTCACGAACAACACGTTCCATACGAGAAAGACCGATACGGAATTGATTTTGTAATAGTTCTCCAACAGAACGCAGACGACGGTTTCCTAAATGGTCAATATCATCTGTATCCCCTACTTTGTATAGTAGGTTGAAGAAGTAACTGATAGAAGCAAGGATATCACCTGGTGTGATGTGTTTCACATCACGAGTAATATTTGCATTACCAATTACATTAATTACACGTTCGCCTTCCGACTCAGGAGCATAAATCTTAATAGATTGCAGCTCAACATCGCCTTCTACCACTCCACCCATTGGTTTCGCTGTTTTGAATCCAATGTTTTTCTCTAAGTAAGGTAAAATGCGATCAAGTGTACGACGATCTAAGATTGTTCCTTCTGCCGCTAAAATTTCACCAGTTTCTGGATCCACTAATGTTTCAGCTAAACGTTGATTAAACAATCTGTTTTTAATGTGTAACTTCTTGTTGATCTTATAGCGACCTACATTTGCTAAATCGTAGCGCTTTGGATCGAAGAAACGAGACACAAGTAAGCTCTTAGCATTTTCTACTGTTGGTGGTTCACCAGGACGTAGACGCTCATAAATTTCAAGCAATGCTTTTTCTGTACTATCTGTGTTGTCTTTTTCTAATGTGTTGCTTAAGTATTCGTTATCACCTAAAAGCTCGGTGATTTCTTGATCAGAGCCAAACCCTAATGCGCGTAACAAAACAGTTACAGGAAGTTTACGCGTACGGTCAATACGCACATATACAACATCCTTAGCATCTGTCTCATACTCTAACCAAGCTCCGCGGTTTGGAATTACAGTAGCAGTAAAACCACGTTTTCCGTTTTTATCCACTTTGCCACTATAGTATACGCTTGGAGAGCGAACTAACTGGGAAACGATAACACGTTCTGCACCGTTAATTACGAATGTTCCAGTCTCTGTCATGAGTGGGAAATCTCCCATGAACACATCTTGTTCTTTTACTTCACCAGTTTCCTTGTTGATTAGACGCACTTTTACACGAAGTGGTGCTGCATACGTCACATCACGCTCTTTGCATTCGTCTACAGAGTATTTAGGTTCACCTAAGCTGTAGTCGATAAATTCAAGCGATAGATTTCCCGTAAAGTCTTCAATCGGAGAAATGTCTTGGAACATTTCTCGCAAACCCTCATCAAGAAACCACTGATAAGAAGAGGTTTGAATTTCGATAAGATTTGGTAACTCTAATACTTCACTAATACGGGCATAACTTCTTCGTTGGCGGTGGCGTCCGTATTGAACTAGTTGACCTGTCAACTGCTTCACCCCTCAAATCATGAGTATTATAAATGCACAAAAAAATTTGTGCAAAATCACAAATAAATACAACTACTGCTATTAGCGTAGTCTTTTTCTCTTAAAGATAAATACGTTGAGTCTTTCTACCTGCTCAAAAAAGAAAAATGGCTTCTATAAGAAAACCATCATTCTGTTTCATAATCTGCTGATTTTACTATCTTTTCCAAGAGAAACAAAAATATACATCTTTCTCAACGCAGAAAATCATATATTGGCATTGTATAATGTTAACATAGCCAAAAATAACCGTCAACGTTTTTTTGATTTTATGATATAATATCCTTTTTTCTTTTCTACAATCTCAACTTCAGAAAATACTTCTTCTAGTTTTTTCAGCGCAGATGGTGCACCTTGCTTCTTTTGAATAACAATCCAAAGTTCTCCACCTGGAACTAAATACTCCACAGCTTTTTCTAAAATCTCATGTACGATATCCTTACCCGCACGAATTGGAGGGTTAGATAGAATAGCAGCATACTCGCCATCTACATTTTCATAGACGCTACTTTGAAAAATACGTATATTCTCGATTCTGTTATTAGCGGCATTTTCTTTCGCAAGCCCAAGCGCCCTTTCATTCACATCCACCATGTGAACTTCACAACCTTGAAACTCTTTCGCTAACGACAAACCAATAGGACCGTATCCACAACCTACGTCTAATATATCACCTTTAATATCCGGCATTTGAAACGCTTCAATTAAAAGACGAGAACCAAAGTCCACCTCGTTTTTCGAAAACACCCCATGGTCAGATAAAAAAGTAAATTGAGATCCACGAAGTGGAAATTCCCATCGTTTACGATCACTTTTACTAGAAGGGTCGTTAGAAAAATAATGGTCTGCCATATGGCCACCTCTTTTCTTTACAGTTAAAAAAAAAGCTCGCATGAGAGCGAGCTTTTTTTAAAGCATCAAAAGTTAATTACTTAACTTCTACAGCAGCGCCAACTTCTTCAAGTTTAGCTTTCATTTCTTCAGCTTCCTCTTTAGAAACGCCTTCTTTGATTGCTTTTGGAGTGTTGTCAACTAATTCTTTAGCTTCTTTTAAGCCAAGACCAGTGATTTCACGTACAGCTTTGATAACTTTGATTTTTTGAGCGCCAGCACTTGCAAGTACTACGTCAAACTCAGTTTTTTCAGCAGCAGCTTCACCAGCGCCACCAGCTACAGCTACAGGAGCAGCAGCAGTTACGCCGAATTCTTCCTCGATAGCTTTTACTAAGTCGTTAAGTTCTAATACAGTCATAGATTTAACTGCTTCAATGATTTGTTCTTTAGTCATTGTAAATATCCTCCCTTAAATAGGTTTGTATTGTTTTATAGATAACAAGTAATTATCTTTTAAAAAATTAAGCGCCTTGCTCTTCCTTTTGTTCTGCAACTGCTTTAGTAGCAAGTGCAAGGTTACGGATTGGAGCTTGAAGAACGCTAAGAAGCATAGAAAGTAAGCCTTCACGTGATGGAAGAGTAGCGATTGCTTTAACCTCATCAAGTGTTACAAGTTTACCTTCGATTACGCCCGCTTTAATTTCTAAAGCTTCATGTTTTGTAGCGAAGTCGTTTAATACTTTCGCAGGAGCAACTACATCCTCGTTACTGAACGCGATTGCGTTTGGTCCTGTTAAGAATTCGTTTAACTCAGCCATTTCAGCAGATTCTGCAGCACGACGAGTTAGAGAGTTTTTGTAAACTTTGAACTCAACGCCAGCTTCACGTAATTGCTTACGTAATTCTGTTGCTTCAGAAACTGTTAAACCACGGTAGTCAACAACAATTGTAGATTTACTAGCACGAAGTTTGTCCGCGATTTCAGTTACAACTTGTTGTTTAGTTTCGATTACTTTGCTCATGTTATTACACCTCCTGTAGATTATATAGAAGATGTACCGAAAGTGCACTAAAAACCTCCATGCCCAACTTGTAGACATGGAGGCATATAGTCACAGAAAAAAAATTCCGTTTCGTATATTAACACCTAGGTAGGAAATTAAGTCTATTGACACCTACTGTCTACGGTACACTATTTAAATTCACAACATAAATGATTATATTAAATCTTCTTTATGAAGTCAACTTCCAATTTTTACGCTAATGTAGAAACGTCTACGCGTACGCCAGGTCCCATTGTAGAAGCAACTGTTACGTTCTTCATGTAAGTACCTTTTGCAGCAGATGGCTTAACTTTTAATAAAGTGTCAGCGATTGTTTTGAAGTTTTCTACTAATTTAGCATCTTCGAAAGATACTTTACCGATTGGAACATGGATGTTACCAGCTTTATCAACGCGGTATTCAACTTTACCAGCTTTGATTTCGTTAACAGCTTTAGTTACATCGAAAGTAACTGTTCCAGTTTTAGGGTTTGGCATTAAACCTTTAGGTCCTAATACGCGACCAAGTTTACCAACTTCACCCATCATGTCAGGAGTTGCTACTACTACATCGAAATCGAACCAACCTTGTTGGATTTTACCGATGTAATCAGTATCGCCTACGAAGTCAGCGCCAGCAGCTTCAGCTTCTTTAGCTTTTTCACCTTTAGCGAACACTAATACACGTTGTACTTTACCAGTACCGTGTGGAAGAACAACTGCACCACGGATTTGTTGGTCAGCTTTCTTAGGGTCAACACCTAAACGGAATGCAGCTTCTACAGTTGCATCAAATTTAGCTGTGTTTGTTTTCTTTACTAATTCTACTGCTTCTGTTGCAGAGTAAGCAGATGCACGATCAACAAGCTTTGCAGCTTCTACGTACTTTTTACCTCTTTTAGCCATTTTTATTTCCTCCTCGAATGTGGTTTTAGCGGAATAACCTCCCACGTTTACGCCTGTTTTCAGGTATAACCTGAGGATGAGCGCCATCCATTTATTTAAAAACAATAATCATTTACGATAATAAAGGTTGCGAATTGGAATTCCAGACCCGCAACCTTTTTTAAAAACAAATCGAATTAGTCTTCGATAACGATGCCCATACTGCGTGCAGTACCTTCAACCATACGCATTGCAGCTTCTACGCTAGCAGCGTTTAGGTCAGGCATTTTAGTTTCAGCGATTTCGCGTACTTTATCACGCTTAACAGTTGCCACTTTATTACGGTTTGGTTCACCAGAACCAGACTCAATACCAGCTACTTTCTTAAGAAGAACAGCAGCAGGAGGAGTTTTAGTAATGAAAGTGAATGAACGGTCCTCAAATACCGTAATTTCAACAGGGATGATAAGACCAGCTTGATCTGCTGTACGAGCGTTAAACTCTTTACAGAAGCCCATGATGTTAACACCTGCTTGTCCTAATGCTGGACCAACTGGTGGAGCTGGGTTAGCTTTACCTGCAGGAATTTGAAGCTTTACCATTTTAATTACCTTTTTAGCCACGAGACACACCTCCTTAAGTCCGTGATGTGGTCAATTGGACAGTGATTTGCCCTCCCACGTCATATTTTATCTGTAAGGATAAAATCTTTCAAAAAACGTCTCCGATAACGAAGACGTACTGACTTAAAAGATATTATCACTTTTTACAATTCATTTCAAGTTTCATTTTATAATTTTTCAATTTGATGGAAGTCAAGTTCAACTGGAGTCTCGCGACCAAACATGTCCACAAGTACGCTAACCTTTTTCTTCTCCACATCAATTTCTTCAATAGCACCTGTATAATCTGCGAATGGCCCCTCATTTACACGTACTGTCTCATGAAGTTCAAAGTCGAAATCAACCACTTCGTTGTCCATTCCCATATGTTTCATAATGGTAACAACTTCCTCTTCTAATAGAGGTGATGGTTTAGATCCAGAACCAGAAGAACCAACGAACCCAGTTACACCCGGCGTGTTACGTACAACATACCAAGAATCATCAGTCATGATTAATTCTACTAATACATAACCTGGGAACACTTTTCTTTTCATTAATTTTTCTTTTCCGTTTTTCATTTCTACTTCTACTTCTTCCGGGACAACAACACGGAAAATTTTATCTTGCATACCCATTGATTCTACACGCTTCTCTAGGTTTGCTTTTACTTTATTTTCATATCCAGAATAAGTATGGACAACATACCAACTTTTTTCCATTCATTTAGGACGAGCGTCCTTCCCTCCCTGACGTACATTTTTTTGCGCAAATGAAAAAACCCGTTCACCGGGCTTTTACACAGTTCTTATAAATAACATTATATCATGGATAAGTGCTTCTTATTCAAGAATTAACCAAGAATTAACCGAATTAAAGAAGAAATGCCCATATCAACTACTGCGAAGAAAATCGCAAAGAACACAACTGTAGCAACAACAGTCGCTGTTGAGCGGAGTAATTCATCTTTTTTAGGCCAACTTACTTTTTTCATTTCGCGACCTACATCGCCGAAAAAGTTCGTTAAACGCATCTGCGGGACCTCCAGTGTATTATTTCAATTATTTATTTTGTTTCCTTGTGAACTGTATGCTGATTGCATGTTTTACAAAACTTTTTTATTTCAAGTCGCTCTATTGAGCTCGTATCTTTCATAGTAGAGTAGTTTCGATTTTTACACTCTTCACATGAGAGTACAACTTTTTTCCTCATTAGTTACACCAACCTTGTAACATTATGTCCCTAAAAATGTATCATACAATAAAAGACAATGTCAATGACATGCATTTTGTACTGTCTACAAAAGAAAACAGGTGATTTATTTTACACCTGTTGCACTTGTTATTTGTTATGAATTTAAAGTTGTACTTTCTCGCATTTCCATATATCGTTCCAATTTCCTCTTCACCCGCTGTAAAGCGTTATCAATAGATTTCACATGTCTGTTTAACTGTTCTGAAATCTCTTGATAAGAACGCCCATCTAGATATAAAGAAAGTACTTTTCTTTCTAAATCGCTTAATAATTCTGATATTTTTGATTCTATGTCTGTATATTCTTCTTGGCTAATAATCATCTCTTCAGGATCAGTTACCTTCGCTTCAGAAATAACATCCAATAATGTTCGATCAGATTCCTCATCGTAAATCGGCTTATCTAAAGACACATACGAATTTAAGGGAATATGTTTTTGCCTTGTTGCCGTTTTAATAGCGGTAATAATTTGTCGAGTGATACACAGTTCAGCAAATGCTTTGAATGAAGACAGCTTGTCCTCTTTATAATCACGAATTGCTTTAAACAATCCTATCATACCTTCTTGAACAATATCTTCTCGATCGGCACCCACTAAAAAGTAAGATCTTGATTTCGCGCGAACAAAGTTCTTATATTTGTGAATTAAATATTCTAGAGCGTCAGTATTACCTTTTCGAACTAACTCAACGATTGCCTCATCCTCTAAATCACGAAATGTAACGTCGCCTACACTTACGAAGCCTGCTTCCACCTTGATCCCTCCGACCGCTATTTATTTAGCAATATTATACAGTAAAAAGACAAAGAGCGTCAATGCTTCAACGCTCTCCTCTTCTTAATTTTTCTAATTTTTCTGTAATATCTTTACTAAATATCTTTCGCATGGCGGGTTGCTGTTCTTTCGTGTCTTTTGTACGCCTTCTTACTTGTTGCTCCATTGCCTGTACTTCCAACTCTAATTCACGCGCAGATTTCCGAAGGGCACCTTGCGCAAATATAACCCATTGTTCCGTGTAATCAGAAGTCGCAACATATATTCGTGTATTTATATTTCTAAGCTCTATCGCAAGCTGCTCTATCTTTTCGTCTGCAGTTTGATTCTTTCGTGTGAATATTACTTCCACACGAGATTGTTTCATCTTTTTTTCAATACCATGTACTGTATAGGCATCAAAGACTATCATCACTTTTGTACCTGTATAACCTTGATAATCCGCCATCTTATCAATAAGTGCATCTCTTGATGATTGTAAATCTACATCCCGCAGTTTCTTCAAATCTCCCCAAGCTCCGATAATGTTGTAACCGTCAACGATTAAAATATCGTTCATCTTTTATTTACCAATTTCGTGACGTTTACGATATACCTCATACATTAACAAACTTGCGGCTACGGAAGCATTTAAGGATGTAACTTTACCAACCATCGGTAGAGTGATTAGGAAATCACACTTTTCACCAATAATACGACTCATACCTTTTCCTTCACTACCAATTACTAACCCAATTGGCATTTTACCATCTAAATTACGGTAATCCGTTTTCCCTTTGGCATCTGTACCAGCAATCCAAAGTCCACGTTCTTTTAATTCATCAATTGTACGGGATAAGTTCGTTACGCGCGCAACAGGAATGTATTCAATCGCTCCTGTTGATGCTTTCGCAACTGACGCTGTAAGCCCCACAGCCCTTCTCTTTGGAATAATAATTCCATGAGCTCCTGTCGCATCAGCAGTACGCATAATAGAACCTAGGTTATGCGGATCTTCAATCTCATCTAAAATTAAGAAGAATGGATCTTCATTACGTTTTTCTGCCACTTTGAATAACTCTTCTAACTCCGCATACTGATATGCAGCTACTTGAGCAATTACACCTTGATGATTACCCTCAACTAATTGATCTAACTTTTTCTTTGGTGCATGTTGTAAAATAACCTTATTTTCTTTCGCTAACGCTAGTACAATCTGTACTTGTCCTTTGGCAGCACCTTCTGCGATCCAAATTTTATTTATATCTCTCCCTGATCGTAACGCCTCAATTACAGGGTTACGTCCGATAATATATTCACTACTCATGATGATGTGCCCCCTTCCTTTTCTTCTAAAACTGCAATAGCCTTATATACAATTTCGTCTAATCTTTCACGGTTATTTAATAAATGATGATAACCAATTAGCGCTTCAAAGGCTGTACTATGTCGATATGTTTGTACATCCGTATTTTTTGGAACTGTACCTGAATTTGCATTACGTCCTCTTCTTAATACCGCCTCTTCTTCCTCTGTCAAAAACGCCGTCTCTAATAAATGATAAACAACTTTCGCCTGTGCTTTTGCTGAAACAAAGCTTGTCCCTAATCGATGTAATTGATTAGGGCGAACTTTCCCTTTTTGAAGTAGGTGATAGCGGATATATTGTTCATATACCGCATCACCCATGTATGCTAACGCTAAGCTGTTTAATTGCTTTGCATCAATCATTCTTATCCTCTTTTCCATCTTGTACCTTGAGCGGTATCTTCTAAAATAATATTACGGTCTTTTAAGTCATCGCGAATTTGATCTGATAATGCAAAATCACGATTTTTACGAGCTTCAATGCGTTTTTGAATAAGTGCATCAATTTCTTCATCAAGCAACTCTTCTTGCGCTAATTCTAACCCTAAAATATCAAATAATGTTTCAAGTTGTTTTACGTATGCTTCAATTACCACTGTAGACGTATGTTCTTCCAGTAAATATTGATTCGCATGATTTGCCACATTATATAACTCAGTGATTGCATTAGCAGTGTTGAAGTCATCATTCATCGCTTCTTCAAATGCAGTCTGGAATTTTTCCAGTTCCGCTAACCATTTCTCATTATGGTCTGTTAAATCAGTACTACTTTCCATACGGTGTTTTAAGTTACCGTAAGCCGTCTTAATTCTTTCCAGTCCGTTATTTGTGCTTTGTAATAACTCTTCACTGAAATTAATTGGATGACGGTAATGTACCGATAGCATAAAGAATCTAATTAACTGCGGATTATATTGCTTAATGATATCGTGAACTAAAATAAAGTTCCCCAATGACTTAGACATCTTCTCATTATTAATATTAATATATCCATTGTGCATCCAGTAACGTGCAAATGTTTTTCCAGTTAACGCCTCAGACTGCGCAATTTCATTCTCATGATGAGGAAATGCTAAGTCTTGACCACCAGCATGAATATCGATTGTATCTCCTAAGTATTTACGTGCCATTGCCGAGCATTCAATATGCCAGCCTGGACGACCTTTCCCCCAAGGGCTTTCCCAGAAGATTTCTCCTTCTTTAGCATCTTTCCATAAAGCAAAATCAAGAGGGTCTTGTTTCTTTTCTCCTACTTCAATACGCGCACCGTGACGTAAGTCTGCGATTGGTTGATGCGATAATTTACCGTATCCTTCGAATTCCTTCGTTCTAAAGTACACATCACCTTCTGATTCATATGCATATCCTTTATTCACAAGTTCTTGAATAAATTCAATAATAATATCCATATTTTCCGTTACACGCGGATGAACTGTTGCGTGTTTGCAACCTAGTGCCGTTACATCCTCAAAGTACGCTTCAACGAAACGGTCAGCAATTGTCGGCACATCTTCACCTAATTCATTTGCTGCTTTAATTAATTTATCATCTACGTCAGTAAAGTTGGACACATACTGCACATCATACCCTTTATATTCTAAATAACGGCGTACCGTATCAAATACCATAGGTGGTCTTGCATTCCCAATGTGAATATAGTTATAAACTGTAGGTCCACACACATACATCTTTACCTTATTTTCTTCTAATGGAGTAAACTCTTCCTTTTGACGTGTTAACGTATTATAAATGTGAATAGTCATTTTTATCCTTCCTTTCTACCTTTACTTCAAGTTGTTTTTTCAATTTATCAAGTTCTACTTCCATGACCTTTAACTTATCAAAAATTGGGTCTGGAAGGTCAGAATGATTTAATTCTTGACCGATTTTTACTCCATTTTGAATAACGACTCGGCCAGGTATACCTACAACTGTAGAATGTGCAGGGACTTCTTTTAATACGACAGAACCTGCTCCAATTTTAGAATTCTCTCCAACTGTAATAGAACCTAGTACTTTAGCACCTGTTGCAATTAATACATTATCCTGAATTGTAGGGTGCCTCTTTCCCTTTTCTTTACCCGTACCACCTAATGTAACCCCTTGATAGATCGTTACATTATCACCAATTTCGCACGTTTCTCCAATTACAACCCCCATTCCATGGTCTATGAAAAAACGACGACCAATTGTTGCTCCTGGATGAATCTCAATGCCAGTAAAGAAACGACTAACTTGTGAGATCGAACGTGCAATAAAGAAGAAATTTTTTTTATAAAAAGCATGTGCAATTCGATGGGCCCAAACTGCATGTAATCCAGAGTAAGTCAAAATGACTTCGAAATAACTTCTTGCCGCTGGATCCTGTTCAAAAACGACTTCAATATCTTCCCGAAGCCTCTTAAACATCGACGTTCCCTCCCCTTTATGGGCTGCTTTTTCGAATGAACTAACTCCCTACTTATCTCCCTAAATCTTTATACACGTAGATAAAATTTATACTCATACCCAGTTTTACGGTATAAAAAAAGACGCCTCTGTCATATTGACAGAGACGCCTTATAAGCGCGGTTCCACTCTGTTTAGGCTAAAAAAGCCTCAAACTCATCTCTGATAACGGTGTACACCGCTTCTGCTTACTTTACGCCCTAAGACGTTTCGCAAAACAATTTACTGTTCAGCAGAAGACTCGAAGGGGCATTTCAAAAATCCGCTTATAAACCACTTCCAGCCTAAAGGTGGTTCTCTCTGTAAAAAGCCTGATTTTCTACTTCTCCTTCTCGTCGCTTTTCCTTATTAGGTTTTAAGTATACTTATTATATTTCTAAACCTAGAAAATGTTAACCAATTACTTTTTGAAGACGATTTAAAACTTTTTCTTTTCCAAGAAGTGCAATAGCATTCGGAAGCTCTGGACCATGTGTTTGACCAGTAGTTGCAACACGGATTGGCATAAATAAGTTTTTACCTTTATGACCTGTTTCCTTTTGAACTGCTTTAATAGCCGCCTTAATTGCTGCTGGTTCCATCGCTTCTAGTGCTTCTACTTGACCAGCAAATGCACGAAGTACTTCTGGTACTTGTTCACCTTTTAATACTTCTTGTCCTTCTTCTTCATAATCAACATGATCTTTGAAGAACATTTCAGAAAGCTCTACAATTTCAGCTCCAAAACTCATTTGTTCATGGTATAAAGCAATTACACCACGGATCCAATCTTGGTCTTGTTCACTTAAAGTTTCTCCCACACGTCCAGCTTTCACTAAATGCGGTAAACTTAACTCTACAACCGTATCTAAATCTTGCTTTTTCATATACTGGTTGTTCATCCATTTTAGTTTTTGAGAATCAAATAATGCAGGTGATTTTGATAAACGAGCTGCATCAAACATTTTGATAAACTCATCTTTAGAGAAGATTTCTTCTTCACCTACTGGTGACCAACCTAATAGCGCAATAAAGTTAAAGATTGCTTCTGGAAGATATCCAAGCTCTTTATATTGCTCAATAAATTGAATAATAGATTCATCACGCTTGCTTAATTTTTTACGACTTTCATTTACAATTAAAGTCATATGACCGAATTGTGGGATATCCCAACCGAAAGCTTCATAAATCATCATTTGTTTTGGCGTGTTTGAAATATGATCATCACCACGAAGTACATGTGTAATTTCCATTAAGTGATCATCTACTGCTACCGCAAAGTTATAAGTTGGGATTCCATCTTTTTTCACGATAACAAAATCACCAAAATCATTTGAATGGAATGCAACTTCGTCTTTTACGATGTCTTTGAATGTGTAATCACGATTAGCTGGTACACGGAAACGAATACTCGGAATACGTCCCTCAGCTTCAAATTCTTTCATTTGTTCTTCAGTTAAATCACGGTGGTTACCTGCATAACGAGGTGTTTCACCACGAGAAATTTGTCCTTCACGCTCTGCTTCTAGCTCTTCTTCTGTCATATAACATTTGTAAGCTAAACCACGCTCTAATAAATCTAGATATAATTTTTTATAAATATCTAAACGCTCTGTTTGACGATATGGTCCAAATTCACCGCCAACATCAACACCTTCATCCCAGTCCATACCGAGCCATTTTAAGTATTTTAATTGGCTTTCTTCTCCACCAGCCACGTTACGTTTTACATCAGTATCTTCAATACGAATAATAAACTTGCCATCTAAATGACGAGCAAATAAATAATTAAATAATGCCGTACGCGCATTTCCGATATGTAAGTGTCCTGTTGGACTTGGCGCATAGCGCACTCTCACTTGCTTTTCCATAATTGGTACACCTTCCATTCTTAATGTCTACACATTCTATAATTGTACAACAAAAAAATGTGATTATCCATCTTACGAATTAAAAACCATTATTTTTTCTGTAATAATACCACTGCTTGAGAAGCAATTCCTTCTTCCCTACCTGTAAATCCTAATTTTTCTGTTGTAGTTGCCTTTACATTAATGTTATCTATAGACGTTTCTAACAGTTCACTAATACGTTTACGCATACTTTCAATATGCGGTGCCATTTTTGGCTTTTGAGCAATAATTGTACAATCTAAATTCCCTAACTCGTAACCTTGTTCACGCACAAATTCCCAAACTTTTTGCAACAATACAGCTGAATCTGCATCTTTAAAAGCTGGGTCTGTATCAGGAAAATGCTTTCCGATATCTCCTGCTGCAATGGCACCTAAACATGCATCAGCAATCGTATGTAACAATACATCTGCATCTGAATGGCCGATTAATCCTTTCTCGTGTGGAATTGTAATTCCGCCAATAATTAACGGTCTACCTTCTGCAAATTCATGCACGTCAAAACCTTGTCCAATTCGAAACATTCTTTACATCCTCCTTGAGCTAAACCACTGAGCTTTATGACTCTATATTATATCGATATCCTTACAAAGAAAAGCCCGGCCATTGCCGAGCTTTCCTTTGTTATACACCATCACGGCTATTTTTTCAGAACATGAAGGAAACTTTCAGCAATTAGTAAATCCTCTGGAGTCGTCACTTTAATATTATAGTAACTCCCTTCTACTACACCTACTTGCTTTCCAATACGTTCCACGAGACTTGCATCATCTGTACCAAGAAAACAGCTCTGTTTTGCACTTCTATGAGCTTCTAGCAAAAGAGAAACAGAGAACCCTTGCGGTGTTTGTACAGCCTTAAGCTGAGATCGTTCTACCGTTTCGACAACAACACCTTGCTCTACCTTCTTAACTGTATCCTTTACTGGCACTGCACAAATGGAAGCTCCATATTTTTCTGCTGCTGTTAATACATCTTGAATCACTTTATTCGTTACGAATGGGCGCGCTCCGTCATGTACAAGAACGTATTCAACACCACTCGCATGCTGAATCGCGTTATATACACTATCTTGTCTTTCGGCTCCACCCTGAATAAATTGTACCTGTTTTTCAATCGGATACTTCTGCATTAATTCTTCAAAATACGGGCGTTCCTCTTCGTTAATTGCCATAACAATACTTTTGCACGCTTTATCTCTTTCAAAAGCACGTAATGTATGAACGATAATCGGTACTTCATTTATAAGTAAGAACAACTTATTTTTGCCAGCACCCATCCGCTTTCCTTGGCCGGCTGCCGGAATAATTAATGTATACATATTAATAATCCTCTACCTATAATGCTTTTTCTAATAATTTACGTTTTGCGAAAATCATACGACCAGCTGATGTTTGTAATACGCTAGTAACCAGTACATTAAGTTGCGAACCTACATACTCTCTACCATCTTCTACTACAATCATCGTACCATCATCTAAGTACGCAACACCTTGGTTTTGCTCTTTACCATCTTTCACAACATAAACATTTAATTCTTCGCCAGGGAGTACAACTGGTTTAATTGCATTAGCTAAATCATTAATGTTTAACACTGTTACTCCTTGTAATTCAGAAACTTTATTTAAGTTAAAATCATTCGTTACTACAGTTCCACCGGTGATTTTTGCTAACTTTACAAGTTTGCTATCCACCTCTTGGATATCCTCGAAATCGCCTTCATAAATTTCTACCGGAATCGGCATCTCTTTTTGAATACGATTTAAAATGTCTAGTCCTCTGCGACCACGATTACGCTTTAAAGCATCGGAAGAATCGGCAATATGCTGAAGCTCTTCTAATACGAATTGTGGAATCACAATTGTTCCTTCCAAAAACTTCGTTTGGCAAATGTCAGCAATACGTCCATCGATAATTACACTCGTATCGAGAATTTTCCAATGAGTCGTAGATTTTTCTGCTTCTGCCTCTTCGTTCTCGCTATTATTTTTCTTCTTACCTCCGCGTTGGGGTAATGTAAATAATCCTAGCAATTCATTCCTCTTTTTAAATCCTACTTGGAATCCTAAATATCCAAGTAAAAGAGTGAAGAACACTTGCAATACCGTACTAATAACCGGAATTGTAAATTCACGAATCGGTATTAAAATTAAATATGCAACAATAAGACCAGAGATCAATCCTAATGTACCAAATAAAACATCTGCTACAGGCGCCTTTACAAGAGCCTCTTCAATATGCTTAATAAGTTGAACAATATAATCTACAAGCCAAAATGTTGTTAAAAATAAAATAATTGCACCAATAATCGCACGAACATACGATCCTTCCAATAAAGGAACAGCACCGATGTCTAATACATTAATAACTTTTGGGATTAAGTAAATCCCTAACGCTCCCCCGATCACTAGAAAGAAGAGCTGTACGATCCGTTTTAACATCCAACCACCTCCTACTCATTATTAACCATTGTTTCGCTAATCAAAACGCCGAATGCAAAAGCGGACGTGTTTTTTTATAAATAGTTTTATTTACCAATATATCATATCATATACCAAAAATGTTCTAGTGTCGTTATATTATGGAATCAATGTAATATTCTTAATTGTGTCTACTCATATATAGATGCTCTTGAATTCTTTTTAGGCCTTCTCGTATTTTCTTCGCCCTTACTTCCCCAATTCCTTCCACATCATCCAATTCATGAATAGTCGCGCGACAAACTCCTTGCAACGTTTTGAATCGATTAATTAAATTTTCAATGATAAGTGGCGGAACACGAGAGATTTTGCTTGTAATTCGATATCCCCTTGGCGTCACACTTTCTTCTAAACTGGTTTGCCCTGGGTAACCAAGTAATTTAACTAAATCACTATCCTCTAAAAGTTGTGTATTTGCAAGGTCCTGTAACTTTTTCAAAATTTGATGATGGTCTTGTGTTTTCTCCTGATGGTAATCTTTAATTAACAATGCTGCCTCTGCTTCTAAATCAGCTAGTAATTCTGTAAGCTGTAAACGAATTAACCTACCTTCTGTTCCTAGCTCATGAATATAGCTCAATATTTCATTTTTAATACGCAGTACCATTTCAACACTATGTAAAACGTGAACTACCTCAGACATTGTAACGACCTCTTCAAATTCTAGAATGCCCAAATTCGTAATACCATCATTCCATACAGCCTTATATTTTTCTAACGTTTGAATAGCTTGGTTTGCCTTTGTTAAAATAACCCCTATATCTTTTAGTGTATAACGTAAGTTCCCTTGATATAGCGTAATTACGTTACGTCTTTGTGAAATGGCCACAACAAGGCTGCCCGTCTGCTTCGCTACACGTTCTGCTGTTCGGTGACGCATACCGGTTTCAATAGAATCAATAGATGCCTCTGGAACTAACTGTGCATTCGCTATTAAAATTTTACTTCCCGTTTCATTTAAAATAAGTGCCCCGTCCATTTTTGCTAATTCATATAAACTAGCAGGAGAGAATGCACAATTAATGTGAAAACCACCATCCACAATACTTTTAATCTGCTCATTATATCCAAGAACAATTAGCCCCCCTGTTTGTGCGCGAAGTACATTATCTATCCCTTCACGCAGTGGTGTTCCTGGGGCCACGAGCTGTAAAATATTAATCATACTTTTGACACGTTGCTTATTTTCTTCCATAGCCTAGCCTCCTAATGTCAAACGAAGCGCTTCTCCTAAATTAGAAACACCTACAACCTCAATCCCATCCGGAATTGTCCATCCTCCTAAGTTTTTTCTAGGAATAATAACACGTTGAAATCCTAATTTAGCCGCTTCTTGTACACGTTGTTCGATTCTTGATACTCTTCTTATTTCTCCAGTTAATCCTACTTCTCCTATTACTGCATCAGTTGGTGCCGTAGATTTATCCCTAAAACTTGAGGCTATACTTAAAGCCACTGCTAAATCAATTGCCGGTTCGTCTAATTTCAAACCACCAGCTACTTTTAAATATGCATCTTGATTTTGCAATAGTAAACCTGTTCTTTTTTCTAATACTGCCATAATAAGCGAAACACGGTTATGATCAATTCCCGTCGCCATTCTTCGAGGATTTCCAAAACTAGTAGGGGAGATTAATGCTTGTATTTCTACTAAAACCGGTCTTGTTCCTTCCATTGAAGCAACTACTGTTGATCCTGCAACACCAACCGGCCTTTCCTCAAGGAAGATTTCAGAAGGATTTAAAACTTCCGCAAGACCAAGCTCTTTCATTTCAAAGATACCCATTTCATTCGTGGAACCAAAACGGTTCTTCACAGCCCGTAAAATACGATACGTATGGTGTCGATCTCCTTCAAAATAAAGAACTGCATCGACCATATGTTCTAACATACGAGGTCCTGCAATTGCTCCTTCTTTTGTCACATGCCCGACAATGAAAATAGGGATTCCTTTTGTTTTTGCAAGTTTCATTAATTCCGCTGTACATTCACGTACTTGTGCCACACTTCCTGGTGCTGACGTCACTTCAGGTAAATGTATCGTTTGAATAGAATCAATAACAACAAAAGCTGGATTCATCTCTTCAATATGTGCTGCAATACGCTGCAGGTCTGTCTCTGCTACAACAAATAGATTGCTACCCTTTACATGCAAACGATCTGCACGAAGTTTAATCTGTTTTGCCGACTCCTCACCCGATATGTATAATACATCATATGAAGAATCTGCTAATTGTGATGAAATCTGTAATAGTAATGTTGATTTTCCAATCCCAGGGTCTCCACCAATAAGCACTAAGGACCCATCTACAATTCCACCACCAAGCACACGATTAAACTCTTGAAATTCCGTTTCAATACGTGCCTCAGACTTTGTTTCTACTTCGGTAAGACGTCTTGGTTTTGTTACTTCCGTTTGAATTGCATTCGCGTAATTAAGGCGCCTAGATGATACAACTGGCTCCATTTCTTCAACAAGTGTATTCCATTGACCACATCCAGGACATTTACCCATATATTTTGGTGACTGATAACCACATTCTTGACATATAAATTTCGTTTTCTTTTTAGCCATACCTTTTTATAGTTCACTTCACTTTCGTCTATAAACGTTTATCCTTCTCGTACAAGAAAGAGGGCTATCGCGTAGCCCTCTTTGTTTGTCTATACTTATTTTACCTTTTCCGCACTATGAATGACAAATGATTCTCCTTCTACATCAAAGATAACTTTTTGTCCTTTCTCAATAGCACCTTTTAAAAGTTCTTCTGATAGTCTATCTTCTACATGTTTCTGAATTGCTCTGCGAAGTGGACGAGCGCCATACTCACGATCAAATCCTTTATCTGCAATAGCTGAAATTGCCCCTTCCGTTAAGTGCAATTCGATTTCTTGTTCTTTTAAGCGATTAACTAACTGATTTACCATAAGAGTTACAATCTCTTGAATATGTTTTTTCTCAAGCATATGGAATACGATAATTTCATCAATACGGTTTAAGAATTCTGGACGAAATGCCTTTTTCAGCTCATCCATTACTTTACCTTTCATATCCGAATAATCACGGCTTTCATCTTGTACATTAAATCCAAGATGTTTGTTACGTTTTAACGCCTCGGCACCAACGTTAGACGTCATAATAACAATCGTATTACGGAAATCAACTGTACGTCCTTTAGAATCTGTTAAACGACCATCTTCTAATACTTGTAGTAAAATATTAAACACATCTGGATGAGCTTTCTCTACCTCATCTAATAAGACAACTGAATATGGCTTGCGACGAACTTTCTCTGTTAATTGTCCACCTTCTTCATATCCAACATATCCTGGAGGAGAACCAACTAAACGGGAAGTAGAATGCTTCTCCATGTATTCTGACATATCGATGCGAATCATTGCATCTTCATCACCGAACATAGATTCTGCTAGTGCTCTTGCAAGTTCTGTTTTACCTACACCTGTTGGCCCTAAGAAAATAAATGAACCAATTGGGCGCTTCGGATCTTTTAATCCTGCTCTTGCACGACGAACAGCTTTTGCTACAGCTACTACTGCTTCATCTTGACCAATCAAACGATCATGGAGAATGGATTCTAAATTTAATAATTTATCAGTCTCTGTTTGTGCAAGTTTAGAAACTGGGATACGCGTCCATGTAGAAACGACATTTGCAATATCTTCTACCGTAACCTCTGAATTTTCTTTTCCTTGTTGCTCTTTCCATTGACGTTTTGTATCTTCTAACTTCTCACGTAAGCGTTGCTCCATATCACGTAAGGATGCAGCCTTTTCAAATTCTTGACTTTGTACAGCTGCATCTTTTTCTTTTCGAATCTCCTCAAGCTTCACTTCAAGCTCTTTTAAGTTTGGTGGTGTTGTATAAGAACGTAAGCGAACTTTTGAAGCAGCTTCATCAATTAAATCAATTGCTTTATCTGGTAAAAAGCGATCTGTAATATAACGATCTGAAAGTTTTACAGCTGCATCAATAGCGTCATCTGTAATAGATACACGGTGATGCGCCTCATAACGATCACGTAAACCTTTCAAGATTTGAATCGATTCTTCTAAACTTGGCTCATCAACATGAATTGGTTGAAAACGTCTTTCTAAAGCCGCGTCTTTTTCAATATATTTACGATACTCATCTAAAGTTGTTGCCCCAATACATTGTAACTCTCCTCGTGCTAAAGATGGTTTTAAAATATTCGATGCATCGATTGCACCTTCTGCTCCACCTGCACCAATTAATGTATGAAGCTCATCAATAAATAGAATAATATTGCCTGCTTGGCGAATTTCATCCATCACTTTCTTTAAACGATCTTCAAATTCACCGCGATATTTCGTTCCAGCTACCACTGTACCCATATCTAGTGTCATAACACGCTTATCTCTTAAAGTTTCAGGAACTTCATTATTTACAATTTGCTGTGCTAATCCTTCTGCAATTGCCGTTTTACCTACACCAGGCTCACCAATTAATACTGGGTTGTTTTTCGTTCTACGGCTTAATACCTCAATTACACGTTGAATTTCTTTACCACGTCCAATAACAGGGTCTAAGCGATTTTCACGCGCAACAACTGTTAAGTCCCTTGCTAAACTATCAAGTGTCGGTGTATTTGCATTTGATGCTGAACCACCTTGATGACCTGAACTAGCTTCATTACTTCCAAGAAGTTGTAAGACTTGTTGTCTTGCTTTATTTAGACTTACACCTAAATTATTTAAAACACGTGCGGCTACACCTTCACCTTCACGGATTAAACCGAGTAAAATGTGTTCTGTTCCAACGTAAGAATGGCCTAGCTTACGCGCTTCATCCATAGATAATTCAATAACCTTTTTAGCACGAGGTGTATAATGTACAGTTTGAGAAGCTTCTGTTCCACGCCCAATTAACGCCTCTACTTCTTTTTGAACTTTCTCTGGACTTAATCCAAGAGCAATTAATGCTTTTGCTGCAATTCCTTCACCTTCGCGTACAAGCCCAAGTAAAATATGTTCTGTTCCAATATTATTATGCCCAATACGAATTGCTTCCTCTTGAGATAAAGCTAATACTTTCTGTGCTCTTTCTGTAAATCTTCCAAACATCATAGAAATCGCCTCCTACTTGCGCTTAGTTTTTTTCAATACGTAATCGCTCACGGATTAAGGTTGCTCTTCGATAATCTCTTTCTTCTGGCCCTAAAGGTCCACCTGCGTATTGTTGTAAAATACCTGGTTGCGTAAGAACCATTAGCTCAGTCAAAATATTTCTCGATATACCTTTTATATATCCTAGATCAATACCAAGTCGTACATCCGATAAGCAATTGGCTGCTTCTGCAGATTGAATTAAACGACTGTTTGCTAGTATGCCGTAAGAACGATAAACCTTATCTTCAAGTTCAATACTTGAATTTTGTACAATTAATTCTCTAGCTATTTTTTCTTGCTGTATAATTTGTTGAATGACACTCTTTAAATCTGCAATAATATCTTCTTCAGACTTTCCTAGCGTCATTTGATTTGAAACTTGAAATATATTACCTAACGCTTCGCTACCTTCACCGTATATTCCTCTTACTACTAACCCTAATTTTTGAATTACTTGTATAATACGGCTAATTCTTTTTGTTAAAACCAGTCCCGGTAAATGAATCATCACAGAAGCTCTTAACCCTGTGCCAACATTAGTAGGACAACTTGTAATATATCCAAGTGACTCATCAAAAGCGTATTCAACTTCTTTCTCAATCCAATTATCTATTTGATTGGCGCTTTGAAGCGCCTCTGATAACTGTAATCCTGAAAATAGGCACTGAATCCGAATATGGTCTTCTTCATTAAGCATAACACTAATATGTTCACTTTCTGATAGTAGACATGCTCCATATTCTGTCCCTGCAAGATTTGGACTAATTAAATGCTTTTCGACTAAAACTCTCCTTTGAAGAGGGGTTAATTCATTCATCTTTAATAGTCCAAACTCCCCAAAGGACCCTACTGCTTTATTTATAAATTTCTTTTTGAATAATTCATGAATCTGTTTAGCTTCTTCTTCGTTTTGCATAGTGGAAAATTGATATTGTTTAAAATTACGAGCCAAACGAATTCGACTACTTAAAACAATATCAGAATCAGGGCCATCCCCCTTCATCCATGGACTAATTGCTTCGTTCATAATTTTGTCCAGTGACATAGAATTATTCCCCCTCCCTATGCTCACTAAGCTGTATTTCAAGACCTCGGATTTTATCCCTTACCTCTGCAGCTTTCTCAAATTCCTCTTTCTGTACGTATTGTTTCAGAATAAGTTTTAGTTCATCTAATTCTTTCTTTAAGTGGATATTTCCTTCTATACGTTCCGGAATTTTTCCACAATGTTCTGTATGCCCACCGTGAAGGCGTTTTAATAATGGCTTTAAATGCTCCTTAAATGTATCGTAACAAGAAGAACAGCCAAAACGTCCGACTTTTGTAAATTGTTCATATGTCATCTTACAATCTGGACACCTTACTATATCTGCATTTGAAAATCCATTTTTTCCTTCTTCAAACATTGTTGATTCACCGTGTAATAAACCAGCAAATAAATCATGAAATGAAAAGTTAGACTGCGATGATTGAAAGAAAGACGTATAGCCACTTTGCTCTGCACATTGCTCACAAAGATGAACTTCCGCCTTCTTCTCGTTAATTACTTTTGTATAATGTAAAGTTGCTGGTCTTATGTTACAGTTTTGACAAGTCATCACTATCCCCACCTTTACAACAGGAACGCTCTATCTCATGATACTTTTCATACATTACTAGATTGTTCGCTTTCCTGAATCCATTTAAATAAAAGTGCATGTTCTTTTTCAAAACTTCTACAATATTTAACTGCTTTATCTTAGTTATCAATCTTTTACAAAAGTTATATTTATTTATATTTCAGTGTTCTTAACATTGCGCATAATATTCGAGCCCTAAGTTCATCTCGAGAAGGAACATCCATTGATAATACAGAACGGTCTATTACACTTAACATCAGTTTCGCTTCACGATTTGTTATGATTCCCTCTTCTATTAAACGTATAATCATACTTTCTGCATTCCCTTGCGCAACGCTATGATCAATCATATGAAGCATTTGATCAATAATGTCTATATCATCATGCAGTTTGACTTTTATAATGCGAATGTAACCTCCTCCACCACGTTTACTTTCTACTACAAATCCTCTTTCTAACGTAAAACGGGTATTGATTACATAATTGATTTGAGATGGTACGCACTCGAATCGATCCGCAATCTCATTTCTCTTGATTTCAATCACATTATTATTACTTAAGTCAATAACTTGCTTTAGATATTGCTCAATGATATCAGATATATTTCTCATTTATCCGCCACCTTTATTGACTTTGACTATCTTTGACTTTAATTATATACGTATTAATAAAATTTGCAACTCTTTTGCTTATTCACTATCCTAGCCACATTCCCTTGTATTTAAACAAAATATGAATACTTTAAACACATTTTTTATTACTATGGATTATAAAATAAAACACGAAAAAACACGAGTCATTTGACTCGTG
>NZ_JALNUG010000027.1:0-66395 GCF_026540675.1 Bacillus sp. GC_Bacil_1 | reverse complement strand
AAAAAGCTAGCGTGAGCTAGCTTTTCATCATTAAAATACTTTAGACCATAAGTTTGAGAAGAAATCTCCAATAGAGCGCATTGTTAGCACAAACCAATTTGCTTTTTCAACTTCCTCTGTTGTTTTTGCAGTAACTTTCATACTTTTACTACCGTCTAAGAAACCATATTTATCAGTTGATGCTAAAGTAATTGAGCCTACTTTAGCATCTTTCTTAACAGGAGCAACTAAATGTCCATCTTCAGCAAGAGATTTATCTAATTCAGTCCCAATTTTATAAGGATCTTTGCTACCTTTTTTCGCAATTACTGTTATTTCTTTTTCAGGTGCAACCGTTACTTGATCTTCTTTCCCTTTTACTACAGAGATTTTGTTATTTTTATCAACCTTGAGCTTTTGTTTTTCGAAGTTATTAAATCCATATTCGATTAATTCACGAGATTCTGTGAAGCGCTCGTCCATTGATTTCGTTTTAATAATAACCGAGATAAGACGTAAATCACCGCGTTTCGCAGTAATAGTAAATCCATATCCAGCTGTATCAGAACTTCCTGTTTTTAAACCATCAGTACCTTCATAAGCGAAGGCAGCTCCTGGTAACATCCAGTTCCAGTTTTCCATACGAATTGGTTTTGGATGATTGTCTGGGAAGTTTCTAAATCTTTGTTTTGTATCCTCTAGCATTTCTGGATACTTTGTAATCATTACTTTTGAAAGTATACCCATATCGCGAGCTGACATAGAGTTTTCTGCATTTGGATCAGTACCCTCGGGATGTTTCCCTTTTAAGTCAGCGTTATTTAAACCAGTAGCGTTTACAAATTTATATTTCTTTAACCCTAGTTTTTTTGCATGTTCATTTGCAAGATTTAAGAAGTTTTTCTCACTTCCTGCAAGTAGCTCTGCTAAAGCAATACTAGACCCGTTTGCAGAAAAGATAACAATAGAATGATATAATTCTTTTACAGTATATTGACGTCCTTTCTCAAATGGTACGTTAGAGAATTCATTATTACGTGAGACTTCATAAGCGTAATCGGAAATATTTACTTTCGTATCCCAAGTAATTTTCCCTTCTTTAATTGCTTCTAAAACAGCGTAAACAACAATTAATTTTGACATACTAGCAATAGCTAGCAGTTCGTCTGGGTTTTGTTCATGCAGTATTTTCCCTGTATCTGCATCAAATAGAAGTGCAGCAGCAGCTTCTATTTGTATTTTTTCTTCCGCATGGGATGTTGTTACTCTTAAGGAAGAAATTGACAATATAAGCGCTAGTAAAATAGACAAGATTTTCTTCATATAAATTATCACCTTCGCATCGTTATTAGCATATAGCTCGTACCATTTTAGCATGAATTTGGATATAGAAAAGTTACAATTTTGTAAGGGATTTGTCGGTTTTTGTTCGAATTTGCGGGAAAAAGGAGTTTTTTGAGGAGAAATATAGAGGGAAATAAAAAAAGGAACGAATTTCGTCCCTTTTTCAATATTATATGTGTAAAAATTTCTCTACTTTTTCGTCTGGTAAGATGTTTCCAACGAAGAATGTTCCGAATTCACCATAACGAGCACTTACTTCATCAAATCGCATTTCATATATAAGTTTCTTAAATTGAAGAACATCGTCAGCGAATAATGTTACGCCCCACTCGAAATCATCGAATCCAACAGATCCTGAAATAACTTGGCGTACTTTCCCTGCGTATTGGCGACCAATCTTGCTGTGACTGTACATCATTTTTTTACGCTCTTCCATAGGAAGCATGTACCAGTTGTCATCACCTTGGCGACGCTTATCCATTGGATAGAAGCAAATATGATTTGCTTTCGGTAATTCAGGATATAAGCGAGCTAAAATTTGTGGATTTTGATATGGATCCTCATCAGCTGGAAGGTAGTTGCTTAGTTCAACAACAGATACGTAAGAATATGCAGGAACCATATATTCAGCTAATGTTGTTTTATTCAATTCTGTCTCAATTTCATTTAACTCTTCCATTGTTGGACGTAAAATCATAAGCATAATATCAGCTTTTTGACCAACAACTGTATACATTGCGTGACTACCTTTTTTCGCAGTAGCTACTTCGTTCCATTTTTCAACGACATTTAAAAATTCAGACACTGCTTGTCCGCGTTCGTCGCTAGATAATGTTTTCCATGCAGCCCAATCAATAGAACGTAAATCATGTAAACAATACCAGCCATCTAACGTTGTTGTTGCTTCACTCATTCTATTCACCTCAGTTAATGATAGTTTTACACGTTAACTATAGCATATATAGTTTTAAAATCATCTATATAAAACCTTGGCGCATAAAATTGTCACATTTAAGTGTTTAAGCGAGGTGAATTTAACGGCTGAATTTTATGAAAATATAATCATTTTTATTTTATCTATTTTTTGGGAGCTATAAGTTTAAAATATAGAAGAAAAGCAGTATTCTTAAAGATAGAGTTTTTTAACATATGTAGGAGGGTTTATTCGTGAGCAACTTATTTACAACAGTAAAAGAAAAAGTTCAAGGAAAAGGCATTTCTATCGTACTTCCTGAAGGAACTGATGAAAGAATTTTAGGCGCTGCAGAGCGTTTAGCAAAAGAAGAGTTAGTAAAACCAATCTTAGTTGGTAATAAGGAAGAAATTAGCGCAAAAGCTGCTAGCATGAATTTAACATTAGCAGGTGTTGATATTTACGACCCAGCTACATACGAAGAAATGGATGCAATGGTAGCATCTTTCGTTGAACGCCGTAAAGGTAAAGCAACTGAAGAAGACGCTCGCAAAATCCTTAAAGACGAAAACTACTTCGGTACAATGCTTGTATACATGGGCAAAGCACACGGTTTAGTAAGTGGTGCAGCTCACTCTACAGCTGATACAGTTCGTCCGGCACTTCAAATTATTAAAACAAAACCAGGCGTTACAAAAACTTCTGGCGTATTCATCATGGTACGTGAAGAAGAGAAATATGTATTCGCTGATTGCGCAATTAACATTGCACCAAACAGCCAAGATTTAGCTGAAATCGGTATCGAAAGTGCGAAAACTGCTGAGTTATTCGGCATTGATCCACGTGTTGCTATGTTAAGCTTCTCTACAAAAGGTTCTGCGAAATCTCCAGAAACAGAAAAAGTTGTAGAAGCAACTCGCATTGCAAAAGAAATGGCTCCTGAGTTAACTTTAGATGGAGAATTCCAATTCGATGCTGCATTCGTACCATCTGTAGCTGAGAAAAAAGCTCCAGGTTCTACAATTAAAGGTGATGCTAACGTATTCGTATTCCCAAGCTTAGAAGCTGGTAATATCGGCTACAAAATCGCTCAACGTTTAGGTAACTTCGAAGCAGTAGGACCAATCTTACAAGGTTTAAACATGCCTGTAAATGACCTATCTCGTGGATGTAACGAAGAAGAAGTGTACAAGTTAGCTTTAATTACAGCAGCTCAAGCACTTTAATTCTAAAATGAATTAGTATGGAAAATGACCACCCTAAGGGTGGTCATTTTTATTTTTCTAAGCCAAGTGCTTTATTATTACGATCAATAATACGTTGTAAATTCGTCTCATATAAAGGAATCTCATCTATTGTTAATTGAGATGGTGTTAACTTTGGAGCGAATTGCTGCAATGTTTTTAAAAGACGCATCATTAAATCTTGTACTGTAATGGTTTCGCCAAGTAATTCTGAGAGTGAGGCCATCGTACTTGGTACAATTTCAGGGTACGTAAAGCGTGTTTCTTTTCCTTGAATTGCTAGGTTGTAGAAATCACGAACGAGTGCGGCACGCTCAGAGCCACTTCCGGTAGCACAGAGATAAATTTGGACAGCGACACCGCCGCGAATACGACGTTGTGAAATACCAGCGAATTTTTGATCGCGAATACTTAAGTCATAACTACCAGGACAGTAAGAGCCAACAATTTCTTTTGCCTCGATAGTAACGTTGTAATCCTTTAACATCTCCTTAATTAAATGCCACATCGTATCGTATCCAAGATCAATATCGATACCTTTTTCTGTTTCTTGGAATAAAAGTGATACGTTTAAAACACCTTCATCAAGCACGACTGCAAGCCCGCCAGAATTACGAACAATAACATTGAAGTTGTGTTGTTTTAAAAAAGAAATACCTTCTTCTAAATGCGGAAGGCGTGAATCTTGAATGCCAAGGACAATTGTATTGTGATGAGCCCAAGAACGCATTGTTGCGGCTGACTTGCCATTTCCAATGCTTGTGCATAATGTGTCATCCATTGCGAATGACTGAAGTGCATGGAATGTTGGTCCCAAACTAGACTGATCTACAATGCGCCACTCTGGCTGAGATAAAATGGAACGGGAATTGCTCATATAACTAACCCCTTATCTTTAAAATGACAATCTCTATTATAGCAAAAAATGAAGAATGGAGTTTTCTCACATATAAAGGGGGAGCTTAAAGGTGAAATAATAAAAAGGATGCATTACATGCATCCTTTTTATTCTGCAATTTTTTCTAAATTACCGTTTCGGTCCATTCGGAAAGATGTTTGAGAACGTTCTTCGTCATCCATGACTGCCAATTTACGAGCTCGGTTCATAATGTTCATAAGTGTTTCGTAATCTTCTTGTACAGTATGAGATTGCTTTTCTAACTTTTCTAGTTTCTTTTCTAGTTCCTCATTCCGAAGGATTTGTGCTTTAACTTCTTGTTTCAATCTCGTATTCTCGTTTTCAAGAGCTGTCACTTTTATATTTGAAGATCCGACTGTTTGTAAAAAATAAATAACATCTTGCATTGTCATAGAGCTTCTTGCAGCAGGAGCAGTAGATTCTTGATATGGAATAGCTTCTTTATATTGTACGATTGATTCTTCTTGTATTAATTCTTCATAATCAGTTACCGAATCTGAAGCTGGTGGTGTATAAAGTAAACGTTTTTTCGCTTGTTCACCGCTTGCAGCACGCATTTTATCTTTACGATGTTTTTTTGCTAGTTGAAGAGCTTGTTCATAGCTATAGCGAACGACAGCATTCCAGCGGAAACCACAAGCAGCAGATGTACGATTTAACTGATCTCCTACTTCCTCAAATGCATTTAATTGCGTACTTCCTTCTCGAACATGACGAAGTACTGTTTCAGCAAGTAATAAATCATCCTCATCTGTCCAAGCATCTTGTCTTACTTTCATAGATTCAACTCCCTTTCTTTTTATGAACTTCCTATTTTTATAATGGGCAAAAAAATAAACTTTTATACAAAGCTTTTAAAAATATGGTAGATTTCGATGAAAGGTAAAAATTTTCCCATGAATGGTGAGCGCTTCTGTAGGAGAGCATATAAATATGTAGCATTATGTAGAGAATAGGCTTTGTAGGGAAACTTGCAACGAGCTTCAAAGAGCGGTAAAATACCATTTAGTGTTTATTTTTAAACGAACTTGAGAAAAGTTTAAAATAGAGGAAGTGTTATATAATGGGAAACGAATTTCGCGTGTGCGATGACTGTCAGGCAACGAACGTTAAAACGTTAGTTCCGAAGTTAAAAAAAGTAGATTCATGTGCAACGATTGAAGTTGGATGTCAGTCTTACTGTGGTCCTGGTCGTAAAAAATCATTCGCATTTGTAAATAACCGTCCAGTTGCGGCTCCAACAGAAGATGAGTTAATCGTAAAAATTGAAGCAAAGTTAAATAAGTAAGAAAAAGAAGAGTGAAAAGATTACTCTTCTTTTTTTATGCCCATAAGAGGAAAGATTTATTCTGCGAAAGTACTCTTGTGTGGACGAACGTTTTCTAAAGGATGGATATAACTTTTGTATTAAAGTTCCAATTTATATAAATTTATATTTCAAAATAATGGTTGACAGTCTTTTAAAGCGATAGGTAGAATAGAAGTGTCTGATTCTGAGAATCATTATCAGGAAAATAACAATTCACCTAATTTTTTTATTACTATTTGAGAATAAATTTCATTTTAATAAATATATGTTGTTGGTTAGGATGGTTGAGGGATGGAAGCGAGCGCAAGCAGTATAGAACAGCAAGAAGAGAATGTTAAAGAGATTAAGAGCAGACCGCTCATCGCTTCTATTATTTTAGTAGCGGGTACAGTTTTGTTAGCTTTAAGCATGGCAGTTTCTATTTCTTTTGGGGCTGCAGATATTAGTTTAAAGACTGTATGGCAAGCTGTATTTCAGTTTGATGGATCTATTACACATCATAACGTAATTCAAGAGCTTCGCATGCCTAGAGCAATAGGGGGCGTAGTTGCAGGTGCCTTTTTAGCGGTATCAGGAGCAATTATGCAAGGTATGACGAGAAATCCACTTGCTTCACCATCGTTAATGGGGATTACAGATGGGGCTGTATTTGGAATTGCAATTATGTATGCATTTTTCCCTAATTCACCTTATTTACTGTTTGTTATCGCATCTTTTATTGGAGCTGCGTTTGGTGCAAGCATTGTATATGGAATTGGGTCTTCTTCACCAGGTGGATTAACACCTGTGAAATTAGCTTTAGCAGGTGCAGCTATTAGTGCTTTATTAGGGGCAATTTCATCTGGAATCGCATTGTATTTCAATCTTGCCCAAGAGGTGAGCATGTGGAATGCAGGCGGAGTTGCTGGAGTGAAATGGCAAAGCATTAATATGTTAGTGCCAATTGGCCTTGTTTGCCTTTTTATCGCAATTATGATGTCGAGATATATTACAATTTTGAGCTTCGGTGAAGAAATTGCAATTGGACTTGGTCAAAATACGACATTAATTAAATTTATCGGAACAGTACTTGTTCTTGTTTTAACGGGTTCCGCAGTTTCCATGGCAGGATCAGTAGGGTTTGTTGGTCTTGTAATCCCGCATATGACTCGTTTCCTTGTAGGCTCGGACTATAGATGGGTTATTCCATGTTCTGCGGTCTTAGGCGGGCTGTTAATTGAATGTGCAGATATGTTATCTCGCGTTATTAACCCGCCATTTGAAACGCCAATTGGAGCAATTACAGCGCTAATTGGGGTTCCATTCTTCCTCTACTTAGCACGTAATGAAGGGAGAGGAAAGATGTGAGGACGAGTGTCTTAACAAAAAAGAACATTTCTATATTAACGATTTTAGTAGGACTAATCGTTTCTATATTTCTTATTAGTTTAAATACAGGAACTTTTAAAATACCCCCAATGGACGTATTAAAGTCATTGGTTGGACTAGGGGCTGAAGATCAGTCTGTTATTTTATTTGAATTCCGTATGCCGCGTATGGTAATTGCTATACTAGTCGGATCTGCTTTAGCTATGTCAGGTGCGATTTTGCAAGGTTTATCAAGAAATCCGCTTGCTGATCCAGGTATTATAGGGATTAATGCTGGAGCGGGATTAACAGTTGTTATATTCGTCTACTTCTTCTTCGGGAAAGTAGGGACTGGTACATTTTTATCTGTATTCATTCTTCCATTTTTCGCACTAGTTGGAGCGATATTAGCAGCGGTAATTATTTATTTACTAGCATGGAAAGACGGCGTTTCATCGACTCGATTAATACTTGTCGGTATTGCCGTTGCAGCTGGATTTGGAGCTGTTAGTTTAATTTTCTCTATGAAGATGACATCTAACGATTTTCGTTTTGCTACGATTTGGCTGGCGGGAAGTCTGTGGGGTACAGATTGGAAATTTGTATTAAGTGTACTTCCATGGATGGTTATTTTCTTACCTCTTGCTATAAGTAAAGCACACATATTAAATGTAATGAACCTAGGCGATTCTACAGCAGTTGGCCTTGGTGTAAACGTAGAAAAAGAAAGACGTAAATTATTATTTATTGCAGTTTGTTTAGCAGGTGCATCTGTTGCTGTTGCCGGCGGAATTGGCTTTATCGGTTTAATGGCCCCGCATTTAGCAAGGCGCCTTGTTGGTGGTAAGCATCAAATTATGTTGCCCACAGCTGCGCTAATAGGAACGTTTTTACTTTTATTCGCAGACGTAATTTCAAGAAGTGTACTAACAACTTCAGAAATACCAGTCGGTCTTGTTATTTCTGTAATTGGTGCACCGTATTTCATTTATTTACTTATGAGGACAAAATAAAGGGAGGCTTTTCGTATGGCAACTTTAGCGGTAGATGCGGTATCTGTTGGCTATAATGAAGGTTTAATTATTGATGGATTAACAGTTGAAATTCCGGAAGGGAAAATTACAACAATTATTGGACCAAATGGTTGTGGGAAGTCCACATTATTAAAAACGGCGTCTCGTATTTTGAAGGCAAAGCAAGGTACTGTTTATCTTGACGGAAAAGCAATTGAGAAACAGCCAACGAAAGAAATTGCAAAGAAAATGGCGATTTTACCACAAACTGCAGAAGTACCAACGGGTCTTACTGTATTTGAGCTTGTGTCATACGGAAGATTCCCTCATCAAAAAGGGTTTGGCACGTTGAAAGAAGAGGATTATCGCTACATTAACTGGGCACTTGAAGTGACAGGAATGAAAGAATTTGCGAATCGTCCAGCAGAAGCACTATCAGGTGGTCAACGTCAACGTGTGTGGATCGCAATGGCTCTTGCGCAAGGAACAGAATTACTTGTATTAGATGAACCAACAACGTACTTAGACATGGCTCATCAATTAGAAGTATTAAACTTATTGAAAAAATTAAACGAAGAAGAAGGTAGAACGATCGTTATGGTTATCCATGACTTAAACCACGCTTCGCGTTTCTCAGATCATATGATTGCATTAAAAGCAGGTAAGTTAATGAAACAAGGAACACCAGATGAAGTTATGACAAGTGAAACACTTCGTAACGTATTTGAGATTGAAGCTCAAATCGTTCCATGTCCAGTAAACTGTAAGCCAATTTGCTTAACATATGATTTAGCGATGATTAGTAATCAATTGCGTAAAAAAGCTTAAGTAGAACCCCCCTCGTGAAGAGGGGGGACTTCTAATGGACGTTGAGCTTCTTATATAAGAATGGGAAGTTGAACGCCCGTTAGAATGGGGTATTAACAACAATTAATAAAAATATATTGATTAATTGTTATCTTCGTTTCTTATAGTTCATTGCAACTTATAAGATAAATACAGCTAGAAGGAGTGGGAACATGAAGAATTTTAAAATGGCACTATTAGCAATGGTATTAGTTGTGACTTCTGTACTATTTGCTGCTTGTTCTAACAAAGAAGAAGAAAAGAAAGCAGATGCAAAGACTGAAGAGCGCACTGTAAAACATGCAAAAGGGGAAATTAAAATTCCTGCAAACCCAAAGAAAATTGCTGACCTTAGTGGTTCAACAGAAGAATTATTAATTTTCGGTATGAAACCGGTTATTACTGCTAATACATCTCAAGAAAAAATTGATGCACATATTGAAAAGAAACTAAAAGACGTTAAACCAGTTGGTTCTGCTTGGGGCGATAAAATTAACATCGAAGCAGTAGCTGCTGCAAAACCAGATTTAATTCTTGTAAATAATCGTCAAGAAAAGATTTATGATCAATTATCTAAAATTGCACCAACAGTTATGTTAAACACTCCATTAGATCAATGGCGTCCAAAATTCGAAGAAGTAGGTCAAATCTTCGGTAAAGAAAAAGAAACAAAAGAATGGTTCAAAAAGTATGATGAAAAAGCAAGCAAATTACATGACAAAATCGTCGCTAAAACTGGTGAAGCAACATTTATGAAAATGGCTGCGTATCCAAATGCTTTCCGCGTATACGGTGACTACGGTTACGGTAGCGTAATCTTTAATGATTTAAAACTACCAGCAGTTAAAGGTACACCAACTGATAAACCACTAGTACAAGTACAAAAAGAAGCTTTAATCGATTACAACCCAGATTACTTATTCGTATTTACAACTGGTGACGGTTCTCAGCGCTTAAAAGAATTCCAAGAAGAATCAATTTGGAAAAACATGAACGCTGTTAAAAACAACCACGTATTCACAATTAAAAATGAAGACTTAAACAAAGGTTACTTCCCATTAGGGAAAGATATGATCTTAGACGAAGTTGCTGAATTCGTTTTAGGTAAATAATGTATAAAGGAAATCACTTTTACTTCGGTAAAGGTGATTTTTTCTTTTTATAAAGGTAATTAATACAGTCTTTCATTTCTTTCTGTTTCTCATTTCGTTTATAATATAAAGTAAGAATGTAGTAAAGAAAGGGGGATGTCGGAAAGTGGTATATTTAAACGACAAACTCAGCGAAACAAAAGTGTTTAAAGACCCAGTACATAAATATGTGCACGTGCGTGATCGTGTTATTTGGGATTTAATCGGAACGAAAGAATTTCAACGCTTGCGCCGTATTAAGCAGCTTGGAACGACATTTTTTACATTTCACGGTGCAGAGCATAGTCGCTTTACTCATTCGTTAGGTGTATACGAAATTATTCGTCGTATGATTGATGATGTGTTTGATGGCAGACCAAATTGGAATGCTGAAGATAGATTGTTATGTTTATGTGCGGCATTACTTCATGATGTCGGTCACGGCCCATTTTCTCACTCGTTTGAAAAAGTATTTTCATTAGATCATGAGAAATTTACGCAAAAGATTATTGTTGGCAATACGGAGATTAATGATGTATTAAGTCGTGTTGATAAGGAGTTTCCACAAAAGGTAGCAGATGTAATTGCAAAAACGTCTACTAATAAATTAGCAATTAGTATGATTTCGAGCCAAATTGATGCGGATCGTATGGATTATTTATTAAGAGATGCTTATTTTACAGGCGTAAAGTATGGAAACTTCGATATGGAACGTATACTGCGTGTAATGCGCCCGTATGGGGATCAAGTAGTCATTAAAAATAGTGGTATGCATGCTGTTGAGCATTACATTATGAGTCGTTATCAAATGTATTGGCAAGTATATTTCCATCCGGTAACGCGAAGTGCAGAAGTTATTTTAACGAAGATTTTACACCGTGCTAAATCATTGCACGAGAAGTATTATACATTTAAAAATCATCCTGTTCATTTCTATTCTTTATTTGAAGAAGAAGTAACAGTAGAGGATTATTTAAAGTTAGACGAGAACGTTATGTATTACTACTTCCAAGTATGGCAGGAAGAAGAAGATCCAATTTTAAGCGATCTATGCCGCCGTTTTATGAATCGAAATCTATTTAAATATGTAGAGTTTACAGATAAACACGGTTTAGATAATTGGATGGAATTAAGTAGTTTATTTAAAAAGATTGGACTTGATCCGGAGTATTATTTAGTAGTTGATTCAACATCAGACTTACCGTATGACTTTTATCGTGCAGGAGAAGAAGAAGAGCGTTTGCCAATCCTACTTCTTATGCCAAACGGAGAGCTTAGAGAGCTTTCACGTGAATCGGATATTGTTGAGGCGATTACAGGTAAGAAAAGAACGGACCAAAAGCTATTCTATCCACATGATTTAATCTATGAAGATGGAAGAAAAGGAAAATATAAAGAGAGAATTATTGAGTTGTTAGAAGGAAAGAAATAAGAAGCAGCTAGTGGCTGCTTCTTATGAAAAACTTGAAATTATTTGTCGCTTAAGCGTTTTCCGCCAACTGCATAATGATTCTTAGACATTTCTTCGATGAAAACAACGATGTTTTCTTCAGGAGCACCAGTTGTTTCGCTTACTGCTGCTGTTACTTTCTCAGCAAGAGCTTTCTTTTGTTCTTCTGTGCGTCCTTCTAGCATTTTCACTGTTACGTATGGCATGTACAATCGCTCCTTTTATGTAAGTTACACTCTTATTATAGCGGATTATGGGGAAGAACAATCGAAAAAACAAATAATTTCTTTTTTTGACATATGGAAGAGGAGATGAAGTATGGATCAGTTATTTAGATATCCATTGCACGAAATTCCGTTGGTAGCAATGGCGATTATTATTGCATTATCCGTTCATGAATTTGCACATGCATATGTTGCATATAAATTTGGGGACGATACAGCAAAGAGACAAGGGCGTTTAACGTTATCACCGATGGCTCATTTAGACCCTATCGGTTTGATTGCAGTATTAATTCTTGGATTCGGTTGGGCCAGACCGGTTCCTGTTAACCCATATAACTTTAAAAGACCGCGTCTTGCAGGCATATTAGTTTCAATTGCAGGGCCGATTAGTAACTTAATTTTAAGTGCAATTGGTTTAATTATTTTGTATAGCTTAGCAGTATTTGGAGTGTTAGATGCAGTTCCAGTTGCAGTAGCTGAAACATTAGGAAAGTTTTTTGAGCTCTTTATTATGTTAAATATTGTTTTACTTGTATTTAATTTATTACCGATCCCGCCACTTGATGGGTATCGTGTAGTGGAAGATTTAGCACCAGCAAATATTCGCGCGAAAATGACACAGTATGAAAAATATGGAGCGATTGCGTTATTAATTCTCGTTATTACACCGCTTAGTAATTACACAATTCAACCTATTTTCCAGGTAGTTATTCCGCATGTATTAATGTTTTTACAAAGTATCATTGCGCCTATTTTTGGCCTTTTATAATTTTTAAGTGAGGAGGATTTTACATATGACAGAGAAAAAGAAAAAAATCGGTTTTAATATTGTGAAAAATGATTCAACAGATGGACATGGTGGATTTGGTGTTGGGGCATTAAGCCTAGAAAACATTTCACCTGTATTTGTTGATGTACTAGAGAAAACCGCATTCGTTGATATCGGTGCGATGCATGCGCGTAGTACAGTAGAAAAAGGTATTAAGTTTTTAACAAATAAAGATGAAGTTCCAAACGGAAAACCATTTTGGCTTGTTTGGGTAACGATTGAAAGAACTGCAACTGGTGCTTATTACGCAGGTGTAACAGCTTGTGAAATGACAGTAGACCGTGAAATTCGTCGCGGATATAAATCACTTCCAGAACACGTAAACAAAATGGATAAATCAATGAAGCGTCACATTATGGTTGACCATATGGATGAATCATCTAAAAAAGTACTTGGTACGTTCTTGAAAGAACATAATGAAGCGATTTGGAACGAATCTAGTGAAGAATTGCGCCTTGCATTATTAAGTGAATAAAAAATAGCTGACGGATGCCCGTCAGCTATTTTTTTTACCAAGGAAGATATTTTTTCCACCAACTTGTTTTTTTCTTTTCTTCAGTCGTTTTTTCAAATTCTTCTTTATCATCGACGTGATCCATACAATATTCAGTCGGTTCGGTACCTTTAGCGAAATACATTTTCACAGAAATAGGACAATTTTTTGTAGCAATTTTACCGTTCTCTGGGTTGATATTAACCGCTACGACGTCACCTGGTTGTTTAAATTCTTTTTTGGGCTGTCCATCTAAGCCTTTCTCCATCGTATCAGTCCATATTTTCTTCGCATATCCTTGTTCTGCTACGTTTGAAATAGATTTAGGTTGATCATATCCGACCCATACACCTGTTACGATTTGCGGAGTAAATCCGATCATCCAACTATCCGTTTCAGTAGAACCAGATTTTCCGGCATATGTTCTTGATAATTTTGATAACATCGATTGGCCAGTTACAGCAGCATAACTGCTTAGTTTCTTATTAAACATACCGGTCATCATTTCTTCCATTACAAACGCTTTGCTCTTGTCGAGAACTTGTTTACTCTCTAAATGAGCATCGTATAATATATTTCCTTCATGATCCATAATGCGGCGAATGAAAGTAGGTTTTACTTCTTTTCCACCGTTTGCGAACATGCTATAAGCGTTAACCATTTCAATTGGTTTTACGGGTGATGTGCCGAGAGCTAGAGAAGGCACATCTTTTAATGCACTTGTAATTCCAAATTGTTTTGCTGTTTTTGCGAGTGCGTCATCTCCTAAAAATAAATTCGTTTTTACAGCATATATGTTATCAGAGACTGCGAGAGCTTGTGCCATCGTTACAAAATCATCTGCATAATAATCTTTATAGTTTTTTGGTTTATACTTTGAAACGCCGTCACCTAAAGTAAATACAGTATATTCGCTTTTTAAGCGCGTAGCAGGCGTGAATCCTCGTTCTAATGCTGCATAATATAGAAATGGCTTAAATGTAGAACCAGGCTGACGAACGGCTTGTGTAGCCCTGTTAAATTGACTCGTAGTATAATCAGTTCCGCCAACAAGAGCAGCCACTTCACCTGTCGTTGGATTCATAGAGACGAGAGCAGTTTGTATGTTTGTTGTGTCAGGTATATGATCTTTTACAGCTTGCTCTGCTACAGCTTGTAGTTTAGGGTCTAGCGTTGTATAAATTCGCAAGCCACCCCGTTGTAAAGCTTGTTCGTCTAATCCAACATCACGAAGAAGCGAAGCTTGTACAGCATCTTGGAAATATGGTGCGACCTCTGCTACTTTTTTCGTATCTAATGAGGCAAAAGTTAGTGGCTCTTTCTTCGCTAAGGCTGCTTGTTGGTTCGTAATATATCCTTGTTCGACCATTTCATCTAATATGAGAGCTTGTCGTCCTTTAGCACGATCCTCTTTCAAAAAGGGAGAATAGACACTTGGCCCTTTCGGGATACCTGCGAGCATACTAGCTTCTGCTAATGTTAAATCTTTTGCTGTTTTATCGAAATATAGACGGGACGCAGCTTCGATTCCATAAGCGCCATGTCCGTAATAAATTGTATTTAAATATCCTTCTAAAATATGATTTTTATTATAGTTTACTTCAAGGCGGACAGTGTACATTGCCTCTAATAATTTCCGTTTCCACGTTTTATCATGATCTAAATACAGATTACGCGCGTATTGTTGTGTAATTGTACTAGCTCCTTGTACCTTTGCCATCGCTTTTAAATCAGCAACAATTGCACCCGCAATCCGTTTCACATCGAAGCCGTGATGTTTGTAGAATCGTTGGTCTTCGATAGATAGTGTCGCCTCTTTTACATAAGGAGAAATTTCATTGAGAGATACATTGTAACGTTTTTGAATTTCATTACTTTGTCCAATAACAGTATCATCGTTTGCGTAAAAGACGCTTGTTTGCGGGACCGCAACAGGAGGAGGTCCCATAATTTTTGCGACTATAATAATAACAAAAAAAGAAAAAACGAAGAAAAGGACGCAAGAAAACATTGCGGTGAAGAAAAGACGTTTATATTTTTTAAGTTTTGGATTCATAGTCTGATCCATCTTTTTTCAGCCCCTCATTAATACAAGCGTTATTGTATTAGTATTGAGGGTTTTCATTTATTTTAAACAATGAAATTTCGAAAATAAAAAGCTCCTTCCATTAAGAAAGGAGCTCAAAGGCACGTGCTGGCCAATCGGTAATGATGACATCTACACCATAATCAATCATAGTTTGTAAATCTTTGTATTCGTTAATTGTATATGGACGGAAAACATATCCTTGCTCTTGTGCTAATTGCACAAATTCTTTCGTTAATAGCTGGAAGTTTGGATGTAATCCACTTGCTTTTCTCTGTTTTGCTTCGGCAATTGGATCAGCAATCGGTGTATCATATAAAATTGCTCTTGGGATTTCAGGAGCAATTTCTGCTAATAATGAAACAGAGTCATGGTTAAATGATGAAAATACAATTTGATTAGAAAGATGATATTCGCGCACAAGTGCAACAGCTTTTTCCTCAATATTTGGGTAATGAATAACATCTGTCTTTAATTCAATATTTAGTTGTAAGTTCGTTGTGGAAAGCCAAATGAAAATCTCACGCAACGTTGGGATTTTTGCTTCATGGAAAGAAGGGTCTTTATAGCTACCAGCGTCCAATGATTGTAGTTCCTCTACCGTTTTTTCCGAAACAAGTCCAACGCCATTTGTTGTACGATCGACGGTTTCATCGTGAATTACGACAAGTTCACCATCTTTTGATAAGTGGACATCGAGTTCAATTCCGTGAGCGCCAATGCGTTCTGCTTCTTGGAAGGCAATCATCGTATTTTCGGGATGTGTACCTTTTACTCCGCGGTGAGCGAAAATAAGTGGTTTACTCATGTGAAATTCTCCTTATTATCTCTTTTCTTTCATTATGAAACTGCTTTAGGGAAAATACAATTGAATATGATAAACATTTACAAAAGTCTAACAGTTGCAGAAAAGTTAACGTTAACGTAAAATGTAATAATCAAGTGAAGGGAGGAATAAACATGTATAAAATTGATGAAGTAACAAAGCAAGTCGGTTTAACAAAACGTACACTTCGTTATTATGAGGAAATTGGTTTAATTCATCCCCCAGAACGTAGTGAGGGGAATATTCGTCTGTATACGGATGAGGATATTGCCAGAATTAAAAGAATTGTAGAAGCGAAAGAAGTGCTAGGAATCACACTTCAAGAAATGCAGCATTTCTTATCACTAAAAGAAAGAATGGAGCAAAGAAGAAATAGCGAGAACCCTCGTGATCGTGAAGTGATTCAAGAAATTAAAGATATGCTTGAAAAACAAGTGCAAACGTTAGACGAAAAAATGGAGCAAATGCAACGTGTAAAGGCAGAACTTGAAGATAGTTTACATCGTGCAGTAACATTTTTAGAGAGCACAAAAGGAGAGTAATCAAAATGGAGAGCAAACAAAAACTAGGGAGATTGATTACAGTGGTGGCTACCTTCCTTGCCTTTTCGGGTATAGGAGTAGTCGACCCAATTTTGCCGATTATTGCAGAGAAAATTGGTGCAACGCATTGGCAAGTTGAAATGTTATTTACTGCTTATATTTTAACGATGGCAATCATGATGTTACCAGCTGGTATATTTGCATCAAGATTTGGTGATAAACGGATGATGACAATCGGTCTTGCGATTGTGACTGTATTTGCGTTTATATGTGGTATATCGCAAACGATTGCTCAATTATCTCTTTTCCGTGCTGGATGGGGATTAGGAAATGCGATGTTTTTTGCTACAGCAATGACGCTGTTAATAGCATTAAGTAAAGAAGTTCATGAAGCAGTAGGATTATACGAAGCAGCGATTGGCTTAGGTATGGCTGGGGGGCCGTTATTGGGTGGAATATTAGGTGGACATTCTTGGCGTTATCCATTTTTCGCGACGAGTATTTTAATTTTCTTAGCATTTATTTTAGTATTCTTTTTTGTAAAAGAACCGGAGCGAAAAGTGAAGCGTAAGGCTGCTGGCGTAGGAGAATTACTTAACCTGGTGAAGTATAAACCGTTTATGCAAGGTGCGATTTCAGGAATGTTATACTACTACGGATTTTTCGTTGTGTTAGCATATTCACCACTTATTATGCATTTATCAGCTATTCAATTAGGCTTTGTATTTTGCGGATGGGGATTAGCGTTAGCTTACGGTTCTGCAATTTTAGCACATAAGCTAGAAGGGAAATATGAACCAAAAACATTATTGAAGGGTAGTTTACTTGTATTTGCGATTTTCTTAATTGCACTATTCTTTGTGAAAATTATGTGGTTACAAATTACTCTTATCGTTTTATCAGGATTAGCATCTGGCTTAAACAATGCATTATATACAAGTTATGTAATGGATATTTCACCTTATGAAAGATCTGTTACGTCAGGTGTTTATAACTTTGTTCGTTGGTTAGGGGGCGCAATTGCTCCGATTTTATCAGGAATTATCGGTCATACTGTTTCACCACAAAGTCCGTTTTTAGTAGGAGGAATTGTGGTGTTAGTTGGTTGTATTATGATCCTAATTCCAATTCGTAAACCAGTAGAAATAGAGACAAAAGCCCTTTCTTAAGAAAGGGTTTTCTTTATACATATATGTTAGAACCCTCTGACTAAAATATATTTTCGGTATTTTTGTACTTTTAACTATACATTTTGGATGTTTTGTTTTATTTTTGTTAGGGGACATTAATGATGTCCCTATTATAAATTTGCATTGAAAGGCGTGATTGTACGATGGAACTATGGTTCACTGAAAAACAAACAAAACATTTTGGGATTACGGCGCGTATTAACCGCACATTACATACGGAGCAAACAGAATTCCAAAAACTTGATATGGTTGAAACGGAAGAGTTCGGAAACATGCTTATTTTAGATGGCATGGTTATGACAACAGAAAAAGATGAGTTCGTTTATCATGAAATGGTAGCGCACGTACCTTTATTTACACATCCTAACCCTGAAAACGTATTAGTTGTTGGTGGCGGTGATGGTGGTGTTATTCGTGAAGTGTTAAAACACCCAAGTGTAAAGAAAGCAACTCTTGTTGAAATCGATGGAAAAGTAATTGAGTACTCTAAACAATACTTACCATCAATTGCAGGCGCATTAGATAATGAGCGTGTAGAAGTAAAAGTAGGAGACGGTTTCCTACATATCGCAGAAAGCGAAAATGAATACGATGTAATTATGGTAGATTCTACTGAGCCAGTAGGACCAGCAGTAAACCTATTTACAAAAGGCTTCTACGCTGGAATTTCAAAAGCGTTAAAAGAAGATGGTATTTTCGTTGCACAAACGGACAACCCTTGGTTCACACCAGAGTTAATTACGACTGTGTTTAAAGATGTAAAAGAAATTTTCCCAATTACTCGTTTATACACAGCTAATATTCCAACATACCCAAGTGGTCTTTGGACGTTCACAATTGGATCTAAAAAACATGATCCATTAGAAGTAAGTGAAGAGCGTTTCCACGAAATCGAAACGAAATACTACACAAAAGAATTACACAACGCAGCATTCGCATTACCGAAATTTGTTGGCGATTTAATTAAGTAAGAAAATCGAGCTTGAACAAATAAAGTGTGAGTAGCTCATTTAAGGTGTTTGTCCAGAAGACTTGAACATGCTAGCTACTTACACTTCTGTAGAGAAAATCGTCTTCTTGTTGTTAAAAAGAAGACCCGGTAAATCGAGAAAGAGGAGCAATTCGCTCCAAATTTGAGAAATAGTGAAAGGTTGGGATACCTTAAGTTCCACATAAGGAGGAAAAGAATATGCGTTTTGATGAAGCTTATTCAGGTAAAGTATTTATTAAAAGTCATCCAAGTTTTGAAGAGTCAAAGGTAGTTATTTATGGGATGCCTATGGATTGGACAGTAAGTTACCGTCCAGGATCTCGTTTTGGCCCTGCACGTATTCGTGAAGTATCAATCGGTCTTGAAGAATATAGTCCGTATTTAGATCGTGAATTAGAAGAGGTAAAATATTTTGATGCGGGTGATATCCCATTACCATTCGGAAACGCACAACGCAGCTTAGACATGATTGAAGAGTATGTATCAAAACTTTTAGATGCCGATAAGTTTCCACTAGGTCTCGGCGGTGAGCACCTAGTGTCTTGGCCAATTTTTAAGGCAATGGCAAAAAAATATCCGGATTTAGCAATCATCCACATGGATGCTCATACTGATTTACGTGAATCGTATGAAGGGGAGCCTTTATCCCACTCTACACCAATTCGTAAAGTGTGTGATTTAATTGGTCCGGAAAACGTATATTCTTTCGGAATTCGTTCTGGAATGAAGGAAGAATTTGAATGGGCGAAAGAAGTAGGTATGAACTTATATAAATTTGACGTATTAGAACCGTTAAAAGAAGTATTACCGAAACTTGCTGGACGCCCAGTCTATGTCACAATCGACATTGATGTATTAGACCCAGCTCACGCTCCAGGAACAGGAACGTTAGAAGCTGGCGGTATCACATCTAAAGAATTATTAGATTCCATCGTAGCAATTGCAAATTCAAATATAAATGTAGTTGGAGCAGACTTAGTAGAAGTAGCCCCAGTCTACGACCATAGTGATCAAACACCAGTCGCAGCAAGCAAATTCGTGCGGGAAATGCTGCTCGGTTGGGTAAAATAAAAGTGAAGCCGACTGTTTAGACCCGGTGACTAAGGTTCTTTCCTGCAAAAGGTGCTTTTTACCTTTTGGCAGGGAAGGTTCTTAGACGCAAGGGTCTAGGAGGCGTAACTGGATAGAAATAAAAGCGGAAGCGGCTCGCTCAGAATGTGAGGGGGATGGAGCTTCAGACGTAGAGGCTCTTTTTGCCTCGAAGGAAGAAGCGAAGCCACCGATCATTCTAGCCGCTGCAGCTAGATAAAGTAAGAGCCCTCTATATGATTAGAGGGCTCTTGCTTTGTCGTTATGTGTCGGTAAGTCGATATATTTAAAAAATCGCCGATATAATTTCATTTACCGTTACGCAACACAAAAAAAGCTATTCTCAAACGATGGGAATAGCTCTTTTTCTTATGCAACCTTCTCTTCCGAAGTAACTCCACGAATTTCATCAGCAGAGCGGATCGGATATTTACGGAACACAATAGACCCGATGTATCCGACAATAGTGGTAACGATTCCACATAGTACAGCAGCAATCGTTACTTTTATAACGTCATTAAATCCGAATAGGACAAGAAGACCTGGAATTGGTGATGCTGTTCCTGGTGCATTATTAACAAGCTGGAATAGCGATGTAATAATACCGGCAAGTGCACCGCCAACGAAGTTTGTTGCATAAATTGGAATTGGATTTGCTGAAACAACATCTGCTTGTGTTAAAGGCTCGATTGCTACAGCGATTGTGTCTTTCTTTGAGCAAATTTTTAGTCGCTTAAAGAAAATAAAGTTCATCGGGGCTGAGGCTGCTACGGCAAGACTACCAATTGCCATTGGTAAACCTGTTAATCCAAGCATTGCAGTTAGTGCCATAGAACTCAGTGGAGAGGTAGAAATAACTGTTATTAATCCACCAAGCATAATACCCATAATGATAGGACTTTCTGTAGTTGCAACTGATATCATAGAACCGATTTTACCAAGTGTTGCGTTAACGAGCGGATCCATAAGCATTGCCATTCCACGTGAGATTGGTGCAGCGATAAATAGGATTGCTAAAAATTCCACACCAGCCGGTAATTTCTTTTCGAGAAATTTCACGACGAAGGCACAAACGTATCCGGCGAAAAATCCTGGTAAAATACCGAATCCACTAGTAGCGATACCAATTAAAACAGCGTATACGGGGGAAACACCGATTGCTAATGCGACTAAAATCGCTGCTGCGACACCGCTCATACTACCAGAAGCTTCTCCTACTGATTGTAAAAAGTCATTATGAAACATTTCTCCACCTATATAACGGTGAAATGCTTCAATAAGAAAACTTGCGATTGCTGCATTAGCTAAAGCGCCCATCGCCTTCATTCCGTAAGGCGCACGGTAACTGAAAAGTGTAAATAGACAAAGTACAACAAGTAATAGTGCTAAACCTTGCAAGATAGCCATTTGAAAACTGTCTCCTTTGATTTTTGTAATAAAAATTCGTATCATTCAATAATAATATAAAAGTGTATGAAACGGAAAAATTTTTTCTTGGGAACTTGCTTTAAGAAAAAATCCCTTACAATAATGTAAGGAAAGTGTAAGACTTTTAGATAGAGTATAGTATGCTCTTTTCCGTATAATACAAGTATAGATATAATACTAGTGAGAAAGAAGTGCAAACAGGAGGCGCATGTATGAAATTGGTAATTAAAGTTTTAGCTGTATTCGCCATCATTTTAGGGGGAACAGCATATTATTTAAACACAAAAACAGAAGGTGTACATGCTTTTGTAGACAACTTCTTTTCAAATAAAGAAATACAAGATTATTATGCGGTTGTAGATAAAGGTGAGAAAAAAGACGGTGAATATTTGTATACATTTAAAGGGTATACAGAGGACGGAAAGCAACAAATTATTAAAAGAATGGTAAATCGTGAATTGCATGCAGGTGCTTTTATAAAAATTTATGCAAAAGGTATGCAAGGAAAAGGATGGGCTGAAATAACGAAAGAGTCAATCCCGCAAAAAGCATTGCAAAAAATAGAAAAATCATAAAAGGAGCGAATCGTTCGCTCCTTTTTTAGTGCGTTAAAATAGTGATAGATGTATTTTCTTTGTTAGAAATGATTTTGGCATGTCCACCAATTGGAAAAGTAAAAATTGGAGTTGTATGTCCAAAATTTGCATTTGCAATGATAGGAATATGTGCAAGTTCAGGTTTTGAAGAAATCATTTCTTGAATGTCCGCTATCGTACATTCTGCTTCTTTTTGCATTCTTCCTATTACAATACCTGTTATATGTTCAAAATCAGGTTGCTGCATAAGGGAATGTAGATAGCGATCAAAAGTTTTAAGCGTTGATTTTCCTGTTAAACTGTCTTCTTCAAGGAATAAAATTTTGCCCTTTAAGTTTGGCATATATGGTGTGCCTTGTAGTAAATTAAGTGTGCTCATATTGCCACCGATAATTTTTCCTGTCGCTTCCCCCTCTTGAATTGGAACATACCCTTCATTTTTTATAAATTCTCGATTTTCCTGATCCATATACCAAGAATCATCGCTCCACGTTTCCGCCGGAATGATTTCAATAGGCTCATTAGTGGTTAAGCATTGTAAAAAGTAATCGTTTGTATACTCGAGCCCTTTCTCCATTCCAAATGAAGAGAAGTGGGGACCCGAATATGTAACAAGCCCTGTTTTTGTGTAAATTGCATTATTTAAGGCAGTAATATCAGAATAACCACAGAAAAATTTCAGGTTTTTACGAATTAGATCATAATCGAGATGTTTCAATAAACCATTGGAGTTGTATCCGCCAAGTGTCGTCAAAATAGCTTTTACATTAGGGTCTCCAAATGCTTCATGGAGGTCTTGAATGCGGGAAGAAATAGAAGAGGAAGCAAATTGATCTATCTCATCGGCATATTTTGAGAATGTAACTTGAAAGCCCATGTCAGTTAATCTTTTTGTAGCAAGTTTTCTATTTTCATTTGAAACAATACTTAAACTACAGGATGGTGAAATCACGCGTATTTCATCACCCTTTTTTAACTTTGTTGGTATCACTGAATTCACCTCTATAATTAAAAGAATATTTAGATTTAAAAAATATTTTATCACATGAAATAAAGTAGAAGTGAATTATTTTTTGAAATGGAGTTTTCCTGATTTTTCAGCAGACAGACAGCGTCTTTTTTTGATATGATAGGAAAAGTGATTTATTATAAGTAGTATTTAATATCTATAACATTTGAAAGGTGTGCAAGACGTGAAGAAACAACTTGCAGGCTTGCCGGTACACGTTCATTTCGTAACAGAAATCCGTGAAGGGGCGAGGAAGGAAACCGTTGCTTTTGAAGCAAATGGTCAATACTATGTAAAAGGTCAAGGTACATATGTAACATTCCAGGAGCCGAACGAACAAGGCGAAGTGAAAACAATTATTAAAATTCAAGATGAACAAGTTCTCATTATGCGTTCAGGTGCTATTTCTATGCGTCAGACGCATGTGAAAGGTGAATGGACAACGGGTACGTATACGAGTGAACTTGGTACGTTTGCACTGCAAACGAAAACTGATAACGTTCTTTTTAAATGGTCGGATGAAAAGAAAAAAGGACAACTCTTCTTAACGTACGCATTGCTTCTAAGTGAACAAGAAGCTGGCAGATATACAATTACAATTAATTTGAAGGAGGCAAAATAATGAATTCCTTAGAACAGGTAAAAGGATTGATTAAAGAAGAAATTCAAGCTGCTGTATTAAAGGCAGAATTAGCGACAGAAGAACAGATTCCAAACGTTGTATTAGAATCTCCAAAAGATAAAACAAATGGTGACTTCTCTACAAATATGGCAATGCAACTTGCACGCGTTGCGAAAAAAGCACCTCGTATGATTGCAGAAGAACTAGTTGCAAACTTCGATAAAGCAAAAGCTTCTATTGAAAAAATCGAAATCGCTGGTCCTGGTTTTATTAACTTCTATATGGATAATAGCTACTTAACAGATTTAATTCCAACAATCGTAAACGCTAGTGAAGCTTACGGTGAAACGAACACTGGTAAAGGTGAAAAAGTACAAGTTGAGTTCGTATCTGCGAATCCAACAGGTGACCTTCACTTAGGACATGCACGTGGTGCGGCAGTAGGTGACACTTTATGTAACGTATTAGCAAAAGCAGGATACGATGTATCTCGTGAGTACTATATTAATGATGCTGGTAACCAAATTCATAACTTAGCTCTTTCTGTTGAAGCTCGTTACATGCAAGCTTTAGGTTTAGAGAAAGAAATGCCAGAAGACGGTTACCATGGTGCGGATATCATTGGAATCGGTAAACGTTTAGCTGAAGAGTTTGGTGATCGTTACGCAAAAGCTGATGAAAAAGAAAGCTATGAATTCTACCGTGAATATGGTTTGAAATATGAGTTAGCAAAACTTCAAAAAGACTTAGAGAGCTTCCGTGTTAAATTTGATGTATGGTTCTCAGAAACATCATTATACAAAAACGGAAAAATTGATGCTGCACTTGCTGTATTAAAAGAGCGTGATGAAATCTTTGAAGAAGGCGGAGCAACTTGGTTCCGTTCAATGACTTACGGTGACGACAAAAACCGTGTATTAATTAAAAATGACGGTTCTTACACATACTTAACGCCAGATATCGCTTATCACCGTGATAAATTAGAGCGTGGTTTCGATAAGTTAATCAACATTTGGGGTGCTGACCACCACGGTTACATTCCTCGTATGAAAGCTGCTATTCAAGCGCTAGGTTACGATAAAGAAACACTTGAAGTAGAAATCATCCAAATGGTACAACTGTACCAAAATGGTGAAAAAATGAAAATGAGTAAGCGTACAGGTAAAGCAGTTACACTTCGTGAGCTTATGGAAGAAGTAGGCGTGGACGCAATGAGATACTTCTTCGCGATGCGTAGCGGTGATTCTCATTTAGACTTCGATATGGACTTAGCTGTATCAAAATCTAATGAAAACCCAGTATACTATGCACAATATGCTCATGCTCGTGTATGCAGTATCCTTCGTCAAGGTGAAGAGTTAGGATTAGCTGCAGATGGAGACGTGAATTACAAACTTGTTACTTCTGAGAAAGAAGTAGAGTTACTGAAAAAACTTGGTGAATTCCCAGCTGTAGTTGCGGATGCAGCACAAAAACGTCTGCCACACCGCATTACAAGCTATGCATTTGAATTAGCAGCAGCATTACACAGCTTCTACAATGCAGAAAAAGTATTGAACCAAGATAACTTAGAATTAAGTAAAGCTCGTTACGAGTTAATGAAAGCAGTACGCACTACACTTCAAAATGCATTAGCAATCGTAGGAGTATCTGCACCAGAAAAAATGTAATTAAGAAAAGCGAAAGCGGCTCGTTTAGAATAGGAGGGGGATGGAGCTCCTGACAGAGAGGCGTACTTTGCCTCGGAGGAAGGCACGAAGCCACCGAGTATTCTAGCAAAGCGGAGCCGATTTTTCGCTTTCAGTAAAAGGCAATCACACGATGTTGTGATTGCCTTTTTGTATGGAGATAATAAAAAAATAAAATTTTATCAAACAAAAGGATAATTTGCGTCGTCTTATATAAATGACAGGAGGCTTATGATGGAAGAAAAGGTAGAAGAATTAATTGATATATATAAGCAGCAAATATATTCCTTATGCTATAAGTTAGCGAAAACGAAAGAAGATGCGGAAGATATTTTTCAAGAGACGTGGATAAAGGTTTTTTCATCAAGGCACCAACTTTCTTATGTGGATAATTATAAAAAGTGGATTACTACAATTTGTGTTCGTACGTTTTATGATTTTTATCGTAAGAAAAAAAGGTGGAAAGATCGAATATTGGATTTGTTTCATAAAGAAGATGGTGGAGAAATAGATTTCGCAGATGAAGTGAATATATCAGAAGAATTTATTCAAAAAGTGGAAGCGGAAATGATACGGGAAGTAATACAGTTATTAAATGAAAAATATAAAACGGTACTCGTACTCTATTACTATGAACAATATTCTTACAAGGAAATGAGTGAAATATTAAATATACCGATTGGTACGGTAATGGTGAAAGATGGTTTTGTAAAAGTGAATTGGGAAGCAAAATAAAGGGCCCTTGAGAAAGGCCCTTTATCTTATTGGATTGTATAAGTAACAGAAAAACTAACAGGACTATAGTAAACGTAAGGTGCATGAAATTGAACGTACATATTTCCATCTGTTTTTGCAGTGAAAATTCGGCCGTAACCATCAGAATAACGTCCAATAAGGTTATGATTTGAGTCATAAACACTGTAACTAGGAGTTTTGCTGTTAGGTTGAATTGTTAACTCTTGTCCCTTTTGAAGGAAAACAGGTTCTTGTTCAGAACTACCTCCAGTTTGCAAAGAATAAAATTTTGTAAAGCTTTGTTCTTGAGCGGCAGCAGCGACTTTTGTTTCAGGAATAAACGCGGTAGCGCCGGTAATTCCTGCTAAAGTTAACGCACCTGCTAAAATCATTTTTTTCATAATAGAAAAAGCCTCCTTATAAGTTGTAATCGATATTGTTACAGTTAATATTGTATACGATAATGAGGAGGATAAAATATGCTTTTATGCATATATATTTTTTCTCAATAAAAGACCACTGATAAAAATCAGTGGTCTTTTATTGATTAAGCAGCTTTCTGTTCAGTTTGAGTAACAGGTTTTTGAAGCGAGTTATAAACCCCTGTTCCGATAACGTCTAATGCTATTTTCATTCGTTCAGGTGAAATATTTTCTAATACGTTATCTTGAGGTGTATGGTATACCTTTTCAATATGATAGATTAATGGATTCCAACTATCGACACCCATCCAAATAAATAGAGCAGCAGGAATACCAGCTTCAGCAAATGGAACATGATCACTAGAACCGAATTTACCTTGTAGGACGAGGTCATTATTTAGTTGTTTACCTGCTTGCAAGGCAGCATCTGTTACAAAGTTTGTAGAGCCATCAGGTGTCATAGCGTATAAATTCTTTGCTTTATCATAATTTGTTGCAACCATGTCTGCGTTAAAGACACCTAAAATTCGATTGCGTTCTTTTTGGGATAGACTATTAACGTAATAATCGGAGCCAAGTAAGCCAGTCTCTTCAGAACCAAAGGTAATAAAACGAATTTCCTTATCAGTTTCTACATTTTGAAAAGCACGAGCTAGTTCTAATACTAATCCAGTTCCAGAAGCATTATCATTTGCGCCAGGTGCTCCGACAACACTATCATAGTGCGAACTTACAACGACTGCTTTTTCATTACCGGTACTCTTTTTTGGTTTCTTTTTGGCGATAACATTTAGAGATGTTAATTTAGATTCATGTCTCGCTTTTAGGGAAAGAATTGTTGTCCCTTTTTTAGCGATTTCTTCTTTAAATGCATTTCCTTGCGCATAAGCAAGACCAAAGACAGGGATAGATTGCTTTTTCGTTAGGCGGGGATTGAAGGTTTGTCCATAATTTCCGCGTCCGCCAATTAAACTGTATAAAAGAACACCTTTTGCACCTTTGCTAACAGCATTTTCAACTTGTTTATTATAGTCTGTAATTGTCGTTCCTCTTTCAAATAAAACAATTTTACCGTTTACTTCATTTGGAATATCTTCTAATTTTGTCCCACCTTGAACAAAGATAAGGGGAGCTGTAACAGCTTCTGTAGAAATTAGTGAATTAGGAGCAGCACCAGCTTGCCAATTACGTTTTATTGATAGTGGTGATTCAATGAATCCAACGTACTGATCGGGCACCTGAAATGGCTGATATTCTACTTCATAGCCCATCGATTTAAGCTGCATACCAATGTAACGAGAAGCCCATTCTTCGGATTTTGTTCCACCGGGTCGAGGACCAATTGTTTCAGATAAGAAACGAACATGCTCAATTGCGCGGTTTGGATCAATCTGTTTTGTAATAGATGGAGTTTGTGTAACCTCTGACGTGGAATCCGCTTTTGCTTGCCCAATTGGAGCTAAGCTAACAGCGAGTGATACAGCAAGCAAAGAGCTTACTATTTTTTGTTTCAATGATTTTCTCATTTTTTCCTCTCCTATTCTTCTATTCTCTGTGACTGACAAAAGAAGACGGATAATGACTTTATTTTACCTTCGTGTCTTTTATTTTTCAATATTCTGACATTGAGAAATAAAAACAATATATGCATATTTGCATATTTTTGAGGAAGATATGTATGCTATCATTTTAAACGAAGGTTCGCTTTCTACTCTGAAAGCTCCTACATTGCATGAATCTAGTGTACCCAAACTTTAGATTATGTAGAGAAATGGAACCACTGTAGGGTTTCATTTCTCATGTTTGAATCAGTTGATGGTAATTATGTTTCCGCATTTCATAATTATTATCAGTGATATATGTAAGGCATCCATATGAAAATAAGAGGCTGTTCAAAGGTTTTCCGTACTTTTGGGCAGCCTCACCCCGTTAAAAGGACGATACTTTATGTATCGTCCTTTTTGTATAAAAAAACATCCAATCAATTGAGAGATTGATTGGATGTAAAAACATTATTAATAATGTTTTTTGCGTTTTGTAGCTAAAATACTTAATAATCCAGCTAGTAGAAGGACGATACCTACTGTTTGTGTAGGGTCTTCTTTATGACCTGTATTTGGAAGGTGTTTATCCGTATTTCGATCATCTTGCTGTTTGTTATCTGTTTCATTTGATGTTTCTTCGGAAGTTCCGTTTTTGTGTTTCTCAGATGTTTCATTGCCTTTGTTTTCTTCTTTATTTGGAGGAGTAACTGGCTTGTCATCTCCACCTGACGAAGATTCAATCTTTTTATTTGAAACTGTAATTTGTAGTGGTGTAGCTTGGGCTTTATCAATTGTAAAGTTTATTGGTGATGCATCTAATTGATAGCCTTTAGGAGCCTGTGTTTCTACTAATTGATAATTACCAGGTTTCAAATCATTTACGATTACTTTTCCGTGTTGGTCTGTTTTTAAACCTTCTCGGATGATTTTTCCATCTTGGTCTAAAATATTGAAAATGGCACCTTCAAGTGTTCCATGGTGATCAATATCAACTTTAGTTAACTCAATTGAACCTGTTGTTAAACTATTTAAAGCTGTAACAGAGGTAACCTGAGATTGTCCTTTCGTAATTGTGAAAGGAATTGGTTTAATGTTTAAATCATAGCCAGTTGGAGCTTTCGTTTCAATAAACAGATAATCTCCTGGACGTAAATCAGAAACAGAAATCTTCCCATCTTTATCAGTAGTTAAATCAGAACGAATATCCTTGCCGTCCATATCTACAATTTTAAAGATAGCCCCTTTAAGAGTAGTACCGTCGATGTTATCAACTTTAGTTAATTCAACTGCGCCTTTAGTTAAGCTGTTAGTAGCAGTAACAGAAGCTTTAGCAGTTTGACTCTTTTCAACAGTAAACTTGATAGGATTTTGGTTTAAGTCATAATGCTTAGGAGCTTTCGTTTCAATAAACTGATAATCTCCCGGACGTAAATCAGAAACAGAAATCTTCCCATCTTTATCAGTAGTTAAATCAGAACGAACATCCTTGCCGTCCATATCTACAATTTTAAAGATTGCTCCTTCAAGAGTAGTACCATCGATGTCATCAACTTTAGTTAATTTAACTGCGCCTTTAGTTAAGCTATTCGTAGCAGTAACAGAGGCGATTTTTTCTTGGCCTTTTTTAACTGTGAACTTAATAGGTGTTTTGTTTAAGTCATAGTGTTCAGGAGCTTTTGTTTCGATAAACTCATAGTCTCCTGGCGGTAATTCATCCACAACTAAACGGCCGTTTTTATCAGTAGTTAAATCGGTACGAACATCGTGTCCATCCTTATTAACAATTTTAAATACTGCACCTTCAAGTGTTGTGTTTTGCTTGACATCATCAACTTTAATTAACTCAACACTACCTTTCGTTAAGCTATTAATAGCTGTAACGAAGACATGCTTTGTTTGACTTCTTTCGATTGTGAACTTAATTGGTTCTTCATTTAAGTCGTAATGTTTAGGAGCTTTTGTTTCAATAAATTGATAGTCTCCTGGTTGTAAGTCTTTAGCGATGATTTTTCCGTCTTTATTGGTAACTAAATTCGTACGAATGTCGTTACCGTTCAGATCAGTAATTTTAAATACCGCACCTTCTAGCATTTCTTTCTTATCTATAGAGTCAACTTTCGTTAATTCCACGCCACCTTTTGTTAGGCCATTCTTAGCAGTAACAGAAGCGTGAGTTAGTTGACTTCTTTCGATAGTGAAGCTAATAGGTGTTTTATTTAAATCGTAATGCTTAGGAGCTTTCGTTTCAATGAATTGATAGTCTCCTGGGCGTAAGTTCGTAGCAGTAATCTTACCATCTTTATCAGTAGTTAAATCAGTGCGAACAATTTTACCTTTCGCATCGATGATGTTAAACACTGCATCAGAAAGTTTTGTATCTGGATTTATATCATCCACTTTTATTAATTCTACAGCACCCTCAGTTAAGCTATTTGTAGTAGTAACTTGGAGCTTTTCTTTTTGGCTTTTCTTAATTGTAAACTTAATAGGTGTACTATCTAATTTATAGTGTTCAGGAGCTTTCGTTTCAACAAACTGATAGTCCCCAGGACGTAAATCAGAAACAGAAATTTTTCCATGTACATCTGTTGTAAGCTCAGTACGAATCTCGTTACCATTCAGATCAGTAATTTTAAATACCGCATCTTTAAGAGCAGTACCATCTACATCATCCACTTTAGAAAGTTCCACAGCGCCTTTCGTTAAGCTATTTGTAGCTGTAACGGAGATAGGATCAGCTTGGCTCTTTGTAATTGTGAATGGAATTGGCTCTTTGTTTAAATCGTAGTGTTTCGGAGCCGTTGTCTCGATGAATTGATAATCACCAGGACGTAGGTCAGAAACGCTAATTTTACCTTGTTGATTCGTAACAAGATTTTTGCGAATTACAGTACCATTCATATCCACAATTTTAAATACTGCGCCTTCAAGAGTAGTGCCATCGACGTCATCCACTTTAGAAAGTTCCACGCCGCCTTTTGTTAAACTATTTTTCATAGTAACGGTAGCAATATCTTTTTGGCTTTTTTCAATTGTAAATATAATTGGTTTTTTGTCTAAATCATAGTGTTCAGGAGCCGTTATTTCAACGAATTGATACGTACCAGGACGTAAGTTTTCAATAACGATTTTACCTTCACTGTTTGTTTTTAAATCTGTTTTAAGTACTTTGCCATCTTGATCCAGTAAATTAAATACCGCATCAGCAAGTTTTGTTTGAGTGTTTAAATCATCAACTTTAAGTAATTCGATACTACCTTGTTTTAAGCTATTTGTAGCAGTTAAAGAAATAGCTTTCTTCTGTCCTTTTTCAATAGTGAATTTGATTGGTGTTTCATCTAAAACGTAATGCTTAGGAGCTTTCGTTTCGATAAATTGGTAATCACCAGGACGTAGGTCGTTAATTTCGATTATTCCTTGTTCATTTGTAACAAGGTCTTTATGAACTACATCACCGTTCATATTAACAATTTTAAATACTGCATCTTTAAGAACAGTGCCATCAACATCGTCTACTTTAGAAAGTTTAACTGCACCCTTTGTTAAAGCATTTGTAGCAGTGATATGAAGAGTTTCAGTTTGGCTCTTTTTAATTGTAAATACGATAGGTTTTTTATCTAAATCGTAATGTTCAGGAGCAATTGTTTCAACGAATTGATACGTACCAGGACGTAGGTTTTCAACAACAATTTTACCTTCATCATTTGTTTTTAAGCCTTCTTTAACTAGCTCTCCGTCTGCATCTAATAAATTAAATACGGCGTTAGCAAGTTTTGTAGTTATATCAATATCGTCAATCTTTGTTAGTTCAACGCTACCGTTTTTCAAAGCATTTTTGCCTGTAACATTGATCGCTTTCGTTTGACTTCTTTCAATTGTAAATGGAATCGTTGTTTCATCTAATACATAGTGCTCAGGAGCTTTTGTTTCAATGAACTGATAGTCTCCAGGGCGTAAATCAGAAACAGAAATTTTACCGTTTTTATCTGTAACAAGATTCGTATGAACTTCCTTACCATTCATATCCACAATCTTAAAGATTGCACCTTCGAGCATCGTACGATCGATGTCATCAATTTTTGTTAATGTTACTGCACCTTTCTTTAAACTGTTAGTAGCAGTAACATTAATATTCTCTTTTTGACTTTTTTCGATAGTGAATGGAATAGGGTCTTTGCTTAAGGTATAGTCTTTTGGAGCTTTTACTTCAATAAATTGATAGTCTCCAGGACGTAAATCAGAAGCAGAAATTTTACCGTTTTTATCAGTTGTTAAACCTTTGCGAATTACCTTTTTAGTATCATGAGCGTCAACGATTATAAATTCTGCACCTTCAAGAGTAGTGCCATCAACATCATCAACTTTTGTTAAAGTGACGCCACCTGTAAGTAAACTATTTTTTACAGTAACAGGGATAGGAAGATCTTCCTTACTACCTTTTTTAATTGTGAACTTAATAGGTGTTTTGTCTAATTTATAATGTTCAGGGGCTTTTGTTTCGATAAATTGATAATCCCCTGGTGCTAAATCAGGAATAACTAATACTCCGTAATCATCTGTTGTTAAATCTTTCATAATTTCTTTGCCAGTTGCATCTTGCAATGTGAATACAGCGCCGGCAAGAGCTTTACTACTTTCCACATCATCTTCTTTAATAAGTTTAACTTTTCCTTTCGTTAAACTATTTTTAAATGTAAGTGGAAGGAGTTTTTGTTGTTCTTTTTCGATTGTAAATTCAATTGGTTCTACATTTACATCGTAATAAGTTGGAGCCTTTGTTTCGATAAGCTTATAGTTACCAGGACGTAAGTCATCTACAACTAGCATTCCTTTACTATTCGTAACAAGGTCCGTACGAACATCTTCATTAGTATCTCTATTAACGATTTTAAATACTGCACCTTCAAGTGTTTCCTTTTCATCTGCAGCATTCACTTTTGTTAACTCAATACCGCCTTTTGTTAAGCTGTTTTTAGCGGTAACAGTAGCCTGAGTTGTTTGACTTTCTGTAATCGTAAATTTAATTGGTTTTGTATTTTTGTCGTAATACTTCGGTGCTGTTACTTCGATAAATTTATAATCGCCAGGGCGTAAGCCAGTAGCGATAGCTTTACCATCCGCACCAGTTTTTACATTTTCGCGAATAACTTTCTTTTCATCATTTGCATCAACAATTTTAAATACAGCACCTTCAAGAGCTGTACCATCGATATCATCAACTTTTGTTAATTCAACATCTCCTGGTTTTAAAGCATTTTCAGCTTTCACAAGTAGAGTTTCTTTCTGACTTCTATCGATTGTAAATTCAATAGGTTCTGCTCGTAAAACGTAATGTTCAGGAGCAGCTATTTCAATAAATTTATACGTACCAGGACGTAGGTTACTAACTTTAACTTTACCGTGTTTATCAGTAGTTAAGTTAGTGTGAGGGGAAACGTCATTATTATTTGTATCGACAAGTTTGAATACAGCACCTTCTAGTGGTTTTTTCTCACCAAACTCATCAACTTTTAATAATTCAACCTCGCCCGTTTTTAAGCTGTTATTTGCCGTAACAGTAGCAAGAGTTTGTTGGCTTTTATCAATTGTAAACTCGATAGGGTTTGTACTTAACGTATAATCCTTAGGAGCTTCTGTTTCGATAAATTTATAAGCACCAGGCTCTAGATCTTTAACGGTAACTTTTCCATCTGAACCTGTTTTTATATTTTCACGAATTACTTGTTTCTCGTCATTCGCATCGACAATTTTAAATACAGCACCTTCAAGGGCAGTGCCATCGACATCATCGACTTTCGTTAAAGTGACACCACCTTTAATGAGGTGATTTGTCGCTGTAACAGTAAGTGCTTTCTGTTGGCTCTTTTCAACTGTAAATTTAAGCGGTTTTTTATCTATTTCATAATGTTCAGGTGCTTTTTCTTCAACAAATTGGTACTCTCCAGGAAGTAAATTTTTCGCTTCGATTTGTCCGTTACCATTTGTCGTTAATTTGGTATAACCAGGGATTTTTTTGTTATTTCGGTCCCGTACACTAAATACTGCACCTTCTAAAGTATTACCCTCTTTATCAACTTTTTTTAGGATAGCTGAGCCTCTAATTAAGCTGTTTTGGGCCTCTTTATTAATTACTGTTGTTTGATCTTCCTCGATTTTAAATTCAATAAGTCGATCATCTAATTGATAATGCTCAGGAGCCTTTATTTCTTTTAAGTAGTAAGTTCCTGGTTTTAAATTATCTACAGTAATTTGTCCTTTATCATTTGTTATTAATTCTTTATGTTCAGGAATGACATTATGGTTTTGATCAAGCAGAGAGAAAACTGCATTTTTAAGCTTTTCTTTGTTATGAGCATCGGTCTTTGTAAGTACTACTTTTCCAACAAATTTCTCGTTTTTAAGAGTATATGTTGTAGTTTCTTCTGCACCAAGCTTAACAAGTTTACCTGCTTTTAATTCTTTACTAATGACATAGCCATCAAGAGTTTTCATTTCTCTAAGCAGATATTCATCGCGTTTTAAGTTGTTAAACTGAGCGATACCATTGTCGTCTGTTGTAATTGTTCGAATAGCAGTTGTACCTGTGCGATCGAATAAAGTAAATACTACGCCAGATAAAATTTTATTTGGATCTGCATTATCTACTTTTTTAATTTGAAGGTTTCCGCGTCCCTTAGTAGCAGAACCGCCTCCAGATCCAGAAGATACTTTAACTACTATTTCTTCAATTTTTTCAGTTTCTGTTAATTTCAAACTATTACCAATAATCTTCGCTTTATTGCTTACCTTTTCATTATTGTCTGCATTAATGAGTGAACGGTATTCTAAAATATAAGCTCGATCAATAGTATGAAGAAATTCAATTGTAAATTGTTGTTTCCCCGTATTGTTGTCTGTTGTTATTTTGAGTTTATAGTCTTTTCCTTCTTTTAATTCGTTTGTTGTATCTTTCGTTAAAGTGCCATCCACGGCTACTGTTGTCCCATATAGGTGGAATGACTTTTCATCGAGAATTTGATTGTCTGTCGGATCGTCTGTTACGACAGCATTTTCAATCGTTGATTGACTTGCATTAATAGAAACGCTCCAATCAATGTACTTGTCATTTTGTTTTGCTTTTTTCGTAACGCCGCTACCACCATTTTTGATCTCGAATGCACCATGAATATTGGCGATAGTTTCCGATCCATCTTTTAATTTGGCGTAATTATCATAGCGCTTATTAATTTCTTCACCTGCAAGTGAAGTTTTAAAGCTGATATGGTACGCTGTTTTAATTTCATTTTTAAAATAAATCGTTAATGTATTTTTATTATCTTTCGTTGCATTTTCTACCGTATATTCGTCAGGGGAAACAAGTGCCCCTAATTTATAACCGTCTGCACCACCAGTTAATTCCATATGATGAATCTCAATGGAGTCTGGTATAAGTTTTTGATTGTTTTCTAGTACGTCAACGATAGAAGGGTCTTTAATAGTCCTGTTATTATAGTTAAACCCTATGTCCCATTTGATTTCTTTCGTTTGGGCATTGTAAGAACCGTATTTAAATCCGTTTCCTTTTGTATAGCCGTCAGGATTGAATCTATCATGAGATTTACTATTTTTATCGTTCCCATTTATATCTTTCCATGATAACTCAGCTGTATTTTTGAATGATCTATTATCATCCTTTTTAGATAGAGTCTCGTAATTAAAGTCTGTTGTGTACGTGATGGTTAAAGTTTTATCCATATTAGACTTATAAATACCAGCTAGTGTTACTTTGAATCCGTCAGCTGTTACATCAAGTGTGTAATCAGAGTCTAATTTCAGTTCAGTTGATCCATCAGTAATTTTGAAACTATCTTTTTGTAATGTAAGTCCACTATAGTCAAACGTATCAGTGATAACAGCATCATTTAACACGTAATTGTTATCATTTACAATAATTGTCCATTTCGTTGTTTTCTTATTGTAATCTGTATCGTTTGCATTTTTATTATGTTTCTTTATGATGCTTTGTTGTTGTAATGTAACTTTGTTTGTTTTACTCCATTTTCCATCTGCAATAATTGTATTTTCGATTTCGCCATCTTGTATAACATCATTCTTGGCTTTCGATGTATAAGTAATCACATAGGCACTATTAATATCTTCATTAAATTGTAAATCAAATCCCTCATCGGTTTCTTTTACAGTAAAGTTTGTGGCGTTGTCACCTGTAACAAGTTTTCCGTTATTATCATAAGAAGCATTTTTAACCACGATAGAACTTGCATCAACTTTATGAGATTTGTCCAAGATGTCTTTTAAAAGCGCATCAGATTGTTTAATATCTCTCTGGTCACCGTTGAAAGTAATTGTCCATTCAATTGTCTGTGTTTTTGGATTATATTTACTAGTTTTCTCTAGATGTGTACCGCGTGAAACAGTTACAGTTGCATTTGCGGATACATCTCCTTGATTCTTGCTGGATACTTTTGCTTCATTTTTGAAACTAGTAACACTTTCGTCAGTAATTTTTGTCGCATATTCAATTTGATATGCTTTTTTCGTTTCATTTTTAAAAGCGATATTTAATTTATCGGAAGATGAAGTGAGTGTATATTCTTCTTTACTAACTTCGGCTCCACGAGTTGTCTTCCCGTTAATATCTACTTCTAACTCATAAACCTTAATAGAATCTTCATTGAGACTGGCTCCATTTGGAATATTGTCTTGGAAGACAGCGTTTGTAAGAATGTCTTTTGTTTTGTTCATTTCGACTGTCCAATTAATTTGATTCGTATTAATCGGTCTATCAGGTATACCTTTTTTATTCATAGATTTCTTTACATTAGGTTTGAAATCAAGCTCGATAATAACGTCTTGTTCTTTAATTGGGAAAGGAATTTTTTGTTCCGTAGTCCCTTTAATTTTTGTTTTATTAAATTCGGTACCAACTTTTAAATGACCATCTATATTAGGGTTGTCTTCAACGTACTCGTTAAAAGTCATAGTTACTTTTCCGTTTAAGTCAACAACGAACGTCCCAATTTCATGTCCTGTTCCATCAACTAAAGGCTGTGTAATGGTGTTGTGGACGATAAAATATTCCGGAAGTTGGAAAATATAGTAATCTCCCTTTTTTACTTTTAATGATTCTAAAACTTCCCATGTAAAATCGATATTGGCAGCAGAATCAGGATTTGGACGATTATCTGTATCATTAAATGGTTTTCCGTCTTTATCTGTTAATTTTACGCTTGTTAAAATATTTTCTTTAATTTGCTTAGGTGATGGGTCTGGATTTTCAACAGGTTGCCCTGTTGTGTTATCACCAGGGTTCTCAGTAGGTTGCTGTGTCCCGCCATCTTTTGGCTGTTCCATAGGCTGCTGAGGATTCCCATCTTTCGGCTGTTCCGCAGGTTGCTGAGTGTTCCCGTCTTTTGGTTGTTCCGCAGGTTTCTGCTGTGTCTCACCATCTTTTGACTTTTTCGCAGGCTGCTGAGGATTCCCGTCTTTTGGTTGTTCCGCAGGTTTCTGCTGTGTTTCACCATCTTTTGGCTGTTCAGTAGGTTGCTGTGCGTCACCGTTCTTTTGCTCTTCGGTAGTCTGCTTAGCATCATCACTATTAATAGTAGGTGAAGTAGGGTTATCTACTTGAACAGGAACTGAGATAGTCTTAGCTACTGTACCTAGAGGGAAAGTGAGTGGGACGGCTTTTATGCCAGGTTTTAAATCTGGATTGAATACAGTGTCAAATTTAATTTTTCCCTTAACACCTTTTGAATCTTTTACTGAATCGTTAAAGACTATTTTCATTTTGTTATCGTTTGCCGTAACAAAATATTGACCAATAATTTGTTGATCTGCCATCAAGTTTCCTTGTTGGTCATTTTTTACTTTTAATGCGTTAGGTATTTGAAGAACTGTTGCATCTTTTTCTTGTGCAATTTGATGATCTTTTATTGACCAAGCATATTCTAGGTGAATGATTGATCCTGCATTTATTAAGTTTTTAGGATTTAATGCTTCGTCAATAATATAATTCGTTGCATCTTTCATTTCAACAGTGTCAAATAAGGAATCTCCTGTTAAGGTTTCCGCTTTTACTTGATTGTATGGAAAACTAGCAAGCTGCGAAAATAGTACGAATACAATTAAACATACATTGAAAAGTTTTTTCATTTTTCCTCCTCTGAACATTCATTTGTCCATTGGGGACTTATTCCACATGAACAAATGGAATATTAAAAGTATTTGTTATAAGCTATTTGTTTTTGCTATCCCTCCGTTTCTATACGCGTTCTCAGACAAACTGGGTTATGTTCAAAGTAATATTATTTAACGTAAAACAAAATGTATATTTACACAGTTATTTGGAAATATACACAATTCGACAAAAAATGTCGAAAAAAATACTGATATAAAGAATGATATCAGACCTTTATATGTGAGATAGTTTTCATGTATATCTAGTAAAAAAGAATGGTTATAAAGGTAAGTTTTACGATACATACTAACCAAGGTAGTGTATCCCTTTGTGAAGGCTTATTTTTGCCTTAAAGTTATGTGGAGATAAAAAGCTAGATAGGGTTGTTTTTGGTCAGAATGAAGACAATATGTACTTTGAAAATAGTCATCTATTTTGTCTAAAGAGAGTTGTATGGTTAGTGGACCGAAGTTGAAAGACGATAGTTTCTTACATTGTTAGAGGAATATAAGGATTACAGAATATTCGACTAACCCGTTACTACGGTCATTTTTGAGACTGTTTAAACAATAAAAAAGAAGGTGTTTTCCTCCTTAGCTACAATATCTTTTTAGTAAAGATAAGCTTAAGTAACCTCCGCTAAAGATTATATACTTAAATGATAAAGAGTTCAACAATAGTTCACATATTTTCCCAAAATTAAAAAACGGCTGTTTTATGTGGAATAAATCTACAAAACAGCCGTTTTTTTATATTAGATTTCTGTTAAGATTATTGGTTCGCCGCGTGTTACGACAACGGTATGTTCACATTGTGCAACAAGACTTTTATCAGGTGTAATGAATGTCCAACCGTCGTCACCACGCTCAATAATATGATCAGCTTTCATAGATATGAACGGTTCTACAGCGATAACAAGACCGTCTTTTAGAAGCGTATTATCCATTGGATCATAGTAGCTTAAAATGTGATTTGGTGCTTCATGTAAGCTAAGACCAATGCCGTGACCAGTTAAGTTTTGAATAACATTGTATCCACTTTTATGTGCGAAGTTTGAAACAGCACGACCAATTTGATTTTGTTTTGAGCCAGCTTTAACCTTTTTCATTGCTGCCCAAAATGCATCAACCGCTGCTTGGCAAAGCTTTTCTTTTGCCTCGTCTTCTCCAAGTACAAATGAAATACCTGTATCAGCATAATAGCCATCAAGTGCAGCAGATACATCGACGTTTACTAAATCGCCTTCTTTTAATACACGATCTCCTGGAATACCATGAGCAACTTCTTCATTTACACTAATGCAAGTTACACCTGGAAAATCATATTCTTTTTCAGGTGCAGAAATAGCACCATGCTCATCTAATACTTTTTTACCGATCAAATCAAGCTCTTTCGTTGTCATACCTGGCTTCGCTTGTTTTTTCATTTCTTCACGTGCAAGCGCAACGATGCGGCCGATTTTTCGTAAGCCTTCTAAATCTTGTTCATTACGAATAATCATGAAAACCACTGTCCTTCCTCGAATATATATCTTATCCGATTGTATCATGTTTATTTTCGTCCTGCTACTCGCTTGCGGTATGCGGGTTGATTCCTCTCATAAAGAATACATGACAATTGTCATATCGATGTCATGACGCATCATACTGTTTCCTAAGTTTTCCAAGTAATACAATGTAAATATAAGAAACAGCGGGGGTGGAGAGATGGAAAAGATTATTGAAGTAAATGGTGTTTCTAAAACATTTAAACATAAAAACGCAGTAAATAATGTTTCATTTCATGTAAATAAAGGGGAAATAGTAGCGTTACTTGGTCCGAATGGTGCGGGGAAAACAACGACGATGTCGATGATGCTTGGATTAAAGGACCCAACAGAAGGTAAGGTCTTTATATTTGGAAAGAGTCCAAAGCATAGAGATGTTCGTAATAGCCTCGGTGCGATGCTGCAAGAAGTAAGTGTCATTGATAGTATTACGGTGGAAGAGGCAATTGAGTTATTCCGTAGTTATTATACGAATCCTATAGCGAAAGAAACGTTACTGCAGTTATCAAATTTAGAATCAGAGCGAAAGCAAAGATGTGAGAAGTTATCAGGTGGGCAAAAAAGAAGGTTAAACTTTGCGCTTGCACTTGCGGGAAATCCAGATTTGTTATTTTTAGATGAGCCGACAGTCGGAATGGATATTACGTCTCGAAGAACGTTTTGGGAAACGATTCGAAAGTTAGCAAGTGAAGGGAAAACGATTATTTTAACGACGCATTATTTAGAAGAAGCAGATGCTTTAGCAAATCGTATCTTATTATTTGCGAACGGAAAGATTATCGCAGATGGTACACCAGACGAAATGAAAGCAACGATTTCGAGAAAAACAATCACATTTTATTCGAAGGAAAGCATTCCTACAAAATTACTAAAGGAATTACCAAATGTAACAGAAGTAAAGTCAAACGAAGGACGCTTCATTTTAACAACGGAGGATACGGATGCAACTTTAAAAGCCATTTATCAAAGGAGTTTACCTGTAACAGATGTTTCAGTTGAACGTGGAAGCCTTGATGAGGCATTTGAACAGTTTGTCGCAAATCAGAAGGGGGAAATCGCATGAGAGCGTTATGGATGCAATGCAAAATAGAAATTTTACGTACATTCCGCAATAAATTATTTGTTTTTTTCTCATTATTAATGCCTGTTATGTTTTACTACATTTTTACAAATGTTGTTCAAGTACCACAAAACGGAGATGCGTGGAAGGCACACTATTTAATTTCGATGGCAACTTTCAGCATTGTAGGGACTGCACTCTTTAGTTTCGGTGTGAGACTTTCTCAGGAAAGAGGGCAAGGGTGGACACATCTTCTAAAAATTACACCGCTTCCAGAGGGAGCATATTTAACAGCAAAAATTATCGCTCAAACAGTAGTAAATGCTTTTTCAATATTAGTTATCTTTATTGCAGGGATACTAATTAATCATGTTGAGTTAACTGTAGGGCAATGGATTGGTGCGGGGCTATGGTTATTGTTAGGGGTAACACCATTTTTAGCATTAGGAACAGTAATAGGTTCCATTAAGAAGGCGGACGCAGCTGCTGGCTTAGCAAATATTTTAAATATGAGTTTAGCTATAGTTGGCGGGTTATGGATGCCGATTGAAGTATTCCCCAAAATATTAAGAACGATTGGTGAGTGGACACCGACATACCATTTCGGAAGTGGTGCGTGGGATATTGTAGCTGGAAAATCAATTGGATGGGAAAATATCGCGGTATTAGGAGGTTATTTCCTTATATTTGTTGTAGTATCAATATATATAAGAAAAAGACAGGAAGCGGTATAAATGATAGAGAAGAAGAGGATTGAGATTTTTCCGAAACATATGGGATTCTTCCCGTATATGTGGTTTGTTTATCTATTATTTCCAATTTATCACTTAGCGCAGGCATCAGGATGGAAGCTTGTAATAGGAAGCGGTATGTTGATAATTTTTATCGTCACATACCGTCAGCTTTATTTTGTTCAGAGGACGTTTGTTTTTTGGGCGTGTATTCAAATGGTACTCATCTTTTTATTTGCTTTATTTTATAATCCTTTTATGATATTTTTTGGATTTTTCACAGCAAGTGCGATGGGATTTGCGCCAAATAAGAAAGTATTTCGAGTGCTGTTATGTTCGTTAGTTATCATGCTTGGAGCATTTTTATTTGTAAATATGAATCAACTAACAACTACAAGTTTAGTAAATATCGTTCCGATGATTATTTTAATGCTTCTTACGCCATTTGGTATGCGCAATTTTAATCAGAAAAAGATGTTAAAGAACCAACTGAATGAAGCAAACGAGCAAATTAAAGACTTAGTAAAACGTGAAGAACGGCAGCGGATTGCAAGAGATCTTCATGACACATTAGGACATACGTTATCTCTTATTACTTTGAAAAGCCAGCTTGTAGAGAAGTTAATTGTGAAAAATCCGGAGCGTGCAAGTGTGGAAGCGAAGGAAATTACACAAACGTCTCGTACAGCCTTAAAACAGCTGAGAGAATTAATTTCTGATATGCGTATGATTACGGTAGAAGAAGAGCTAGAGCAAATAAAAGCGATCTTACAAGCAGCTAATATTGAATTAGAAGTGAGGCAAGAAGCAAGATCGAGCTCGTTATCACCAATTGAACAAAATATTGTCGGGATGTGTTTACGTGAGGCCGTTACAAATGTTGTAAAACATAGTAAGGCAACGCGATGCGCAGTTTCTGTATTAGAATCGCAAGGTGAGCTGATTTTGAAAGTAGAAGATAACGGAATCGGTTTAACAGATCAAAATCATGATGGAAATGGTATCCGTGGCATGAAAGAACGAATTGCTCTTATTGATGGATTTGTTGAACTAGGTACAATCAATCCAGGGACGTTATTAACGGTAAAAGTTCCAGTTGTTATTAGAACAGGAAAAGATGAGGTGAGGGCATGATTCGAATTATTATTGCAGAAGACCAGCGGATGCTTCGTGGTGCATTAGGGGCCCTGCTTGATCTAGAAGATGATATCGAAGTAATTGGGCAAGCTGCGAACGGGGAAGAGGCGTTAAAATTAATTGAATCGTTAAAGCCAGATGTAAGTATTATGGATATTGAAATGCCGATTCAAAGTGGATTGGATGTCGCTGAGACTTTAAAGAAAGAAAAATCATTATGTAAAGTAATGATTTTAACAACATTTGCACGGCCGGGATATTTTGAAAGAGCAATGAAAGCTGGTGTGCACGGCTATTTATTAAAGGATAGCCCAAGTGAAGATTTAGCGGCAGCAATTCGTAATGTAATGAAGGGGAAACGAGAGGTCTCCCAAGATTTAATGTTTGGCTTATGGCAGGAGCAAAATCCGTTGTCAGATCGCGAAAAGGAAGTATTGTTGCTTGCGAAAGAAGGAAAGACGGCAAACGAAATTGCGAAGGCACTTTATCTTTCGCCGGGTACAGTACGTAATTATATTTCTGAAGTATTAGCGAAGCTCGATGCGAAAAATAGAATTGAGGCAATTACAATTGCGGAAGAAAAGGGTTGGATATAAAAAGAAGGTTACCTATGAGAGGTAACCTTCTTTTTATAATTATTGTATTTCTATTACTTGATTTACTTTTTGTAACGACTTGTAACCATGTGCTTCAAATGCCTTTGCAAATTCATTTGATACGGCAGTGCCATATAAATCTTTTGCAGCTTGTACGATATGAGATTGAAGTGATTCAAAGTCTTCAGCGGAAGTTGCATAATTTTGCAATGCACGCATAACAACTTTACTTACTTTTTCATTGCCTTGCTTTTGAACAGCAACATCGTTATATGTTTTACCTTCAGCTAATTGATATAATACGTGACTGATAATACCAGAATTCACGTGTGATTCTTGATTATTACCATCGTTATAGAAATCTTGTAAATTTGTATATAGTTTATGACCGCCGTCACCAATTTCCCTTGGGATATCACGAATTGTTAGGCCACCTAATGTATCGCCCATAATCCAGTTTCCTTTATCTTTCTTTACGTAATATTCAATTTGTGTACCCCAGAAATCCGCTAATCCCTCGTTTAGTGCAGATGTTTCAGCGCTTGGATATCTCACGACTTTATTTTTCGTCGTGCCACTGAATACAGCATGTCCAAATTCATGAGCTGTTACGTCAAGAGCGGATGTTAGTTTTCCGTCTAAACCATCACCAAATACCATTTGGTTCCAAGCGGGATGCCAAAATGCATTTACATAGTCTTCTTTTACACCATCACTAACTTCAGTAGAATCAAAACCGTGTACACTAGCAACAACTTTTGAATCTTTATTGTCGTAACTTTTCAGATTATGTTCTTTCTTAAAGTAATCATAAATATCACTCATGTTCTTCATAGCGCCCGCGGCTTCTTTATCTACAAAGTTAGGAGTGCTACTTGAAATTAGTGTCCCTGGATAACCAGCTTGACTATATCCCCCGAGGGAATCGGCGTAGTTTGCATTATAAATATAAATACCATTTCCGCGTGATAAATCCGCTAAATAAAATTTTCCATCGGTTCCTTTGGCAATATTGAAAGAGATGTTTTCTTGAAGTGCATTTTTCCCAGTTCCTTGCTCACTTGCAGGGGATAATCTAGGTGATGTTACTTGATTTATAGTCTTATTCTCTTTGTTTTTAATGAACTTTTCTTGGAAAAGTACTTCGCCAGTTTTTAGATCAACGATAGCATTGCCGTTTATAATTTGTTCATTGTTTTCATAAGTAAATGTAATAACAGTTGCGAATGTATAATAGCCATCTTTTTTCTTATAAACAACGGTTTCGCTAGAGAATTCTGTCTCAACTGCATCACTTGGAATTTGAACTATATCGCGTAATTTAGATTTTACTTCATTTTTCGACAAAAAATTTGTTATAGTAAGATTAGGTTGTTGATTTAAATTTTGAATAACTTTACCACTAACAGTTGTGATCACTCCATTTTTATCTACTTTTACAATGAGATCTTGGCCATATACTTTATAGTTTTTATATGTTTGTGCAAGGCGAACTTCGGTTTGATTTTCTTTGGTTTCTTTATTTGTAGGTTGGAAATCTACATTTTTTTCAGTAGTGACTTGTTCTTGTTGAGCTTTCGCCCCATTTACCTCACCCTTTAAATACTTTTTAGCAATATTTTCTTTCGTATCATTTTGAGGTTGTGTTAATTTCCCGATTGTTAAACCAGGCTGAGCAATTTCAACTTTGACTGCACTTTTGTCTAATTCTTGAGCATGAATAGCTTCTGTTGATAAAGGACAAAGAAGACCGAATGTAACGAAAGCACTAGCAAGTTTTCTATAATTCATCTATAACACTCCTAATCTATTATTGTATGTGAGATGAATTGTATGAAAAATTTGCCGAATTTTATATATATTATGCATTATTTCATATCAAAAATTGTCGAATTCACATTATTGTAGTGGTATGACAACTTAACAAATTAGATTGTTATAATGGGATGGTGAGTAAGTATGCACGCAGAGAAATTAGGAAGTGAAATTAAGAAAATTAGAGTGTTGAGAGGATTAACACAAAAACAGTTATCCGAGAACATATGTCATCAATCGGAAGTAAGCAGAATTGAATCGGGTGCAGTATACCCAAGTATGGATATATTGCAAGGTATTGCAGCAAAATTACAAATTCCCATTATTCATTTTTATGAGGTACTCATTTATTCGGATATTGAAAGAAAAAAACAGTTTAAAGATCAAGTCATTATGCTTTGTAAGCAAAAAAGATATAAAGAAATTTATAATAAAGTATGGAATGAGCTGAAAAAGGAAGAATATCATCCTGAATTCCAGCAATTTCTTCAATGGCAATATTATGTAGCTGCTTACGTATTGAAAAAAGTCGATTACGAATATTGTATTTTAGAATTAAAGAAATTGCTCAATCAACAATTGACAGGAATAGATGTATATCAGAATCTTTATATTGAAAACGCAATTGCAAACATTTATGCTGAAAATGGCTATTTGAAGAAGGGTATTGATTTATTTGAACAAATATTAAAACAATTAGAGGCATTGCATGATAATGAAGAATTTGACGTGAAGGTAAGGTATAATCATGCAAAAGCATTATACTTAGATAGTCGATATGAAGAATCACTTTATCAAGTAAATAAAGCGATTGAAATATCATGCCGAATTAATAGTATGGCATTAATTGGACAGCTATATTATCAAAGAGGTGAATGCCTAAGGAAGTTGGAGTATGAAGAGGCAGAGATTGAAGATGCATATAAGAAGGCAAGTTTCTTTTTTGATATATTAGAAATGCATGCATATAAAGAAGCGCTTGTAAATAAAATCAGCAGATAAACAACCTAAAAAGTGGATATGCATAATTGCATACAATGTGAATAAATTTTCATGATATATTAAAAGTAAAAAATGTGGGTGATGGAATATGAAGAAATTACTTATTGGTAGTTTATTAACGTTAGCAATGGCATGGGGTATTTCATTAGGTGATACAGCATTAGAGAAAAGTCAAATAATTTCTCATAATGATCAAGAGGTACAAGTAGCTGCAGATTTACCTTTTGAGTTTTAAAAAACAACCGCCTTATTTAGACGGTTGTTTTTTTATGGAGTAACATCCAAACGTCTTTACTAGAAACAGGTTTGCTAATAAAGAATCCTTGAATGTGATCACAATTTTGTTTATGTAAAAATCCCCATTCTTCTGCTGTTTCTACACCTTCTGCAATCACTTTTAAATTTAGTTCTTTTGATAGTGTAATAATGGAAGAGACAATTGCTTCTTCTAAAGGACTAGTTGTAATTCCACAAATAAACTCTCGAGCGATTTTTAATGTGTTGATTGGGTATTTTGTTAAATAAGCTAAAGAACTATAACCAGTTCCAAAGTCGTCGATTGAAATTTGAATACCGAGATTTTGAAGTTGTTCTAGTTTTGCAACTACAGATTGATTTTGATTAATTGCGATGCTTTCCGTAATTTCAATATCTAGTGCTTCTGGTTTCAGTTCTGTTTCTTCCAACACCTTTGAAATAGTTGGGATTAAATCTGCATGGTTAAATTGAACAACAGATAAATTTACACCAACTTTTAAGTGAGAAAAACCTTGATTATGCCATCTTTTTGCCTCTAAGCAGGCAGTACGTAAAATCCAATTGCCAAGTTCAATAATAAAACCAGTTTCCTCTGCTAGAGGGATAAATTGGGCAGGAGATACGATACCGAGTTTTGGATGCTTCCAACGTATTAATGCTTCAAAACCAATAATTTGTTTTGTTTTTGTGCTTACTTGTGGCTGGTATTCAAGGAAAAATTCATTTTGTTGTAATGCTTTTGAAAGTTCACCTTCTAAGAATTGAATTTCATTTTGAGCGATACTCATTTCTTTTGAGAAGAAAACAAATCTGTTTTTTCCATTTGCTTTCGCACGGTACATAGCCATATCAGCATTTTTCATTAACTCATTTACATTAGTTCCATAATCAGGGTACATCGCAATTCCGATACTTGGTGTAATAGAGAGTTCTTCGCCTTGAATGAAGAATGGTTTGTTTAAAATAGTTAAAATCTGTTCAGCTATAAAAATTGCACTTTTTTCTGAGTACATTTCTGGTAATAGAATTGTAAACTCATCTCCACCTTGGCGAGCGACGATATCTTTTGAACGCAAGCAACCGCGTAATCTTTTTGCTACTTCAATTAATAATAAATCTCCGACGTCATGACCAAGTCTATCGTTAATTTTTTTAAATCGATCTAAATCAAGGAATATGACGGCAACATCATTTGCGTTAGTTTGGGCTGTATTTAAAATGGCTTTTAAATCTTTTTCGAACTTTCGGCGATTTGGTAATCCAGTAAGTGCATCGTGAAAGGCTAAATGCTCTACTTGTTTTTGTTTTTCATATAAAGTTGTAATATCACGCGCTATCCCAAACATTCCGACCACTTCTTTGTTTATAAAAGTAGGGATAAGTGTAATATGAAGATAATAATAATAGCCTTCTTGTTCTTTTGTACGAACTTCTAACGTTTGTGGCCTACCTTCCTTTGTAATTTGTAAAGCCTTCTTTAGTAGTTCGTGGTCTTTTGAATCAATGAAGTGTACCAGAGAATAGCTTGCTACTTCACAATAATAGGCAGTAAATAAGCTTTCGCATGCCTTATTAGATTGTTGAAAAATGCCATTCATATTTAAAGAGAAAACGGCATCGGGATGATCTTCGAATAAAGACTTATAGCGTTGTTCACTTTTTGATAATGCAAATGCACCTTCTTCAACTTCGTCCTCTAGTTGTGTAGTCAACTGTTCATATGTAAGGATTAGTGCTTGATTATCTTTCCACATGTAAAGTTGCCGCAAGAATAACAAAATAAGTGATAATACGAGACCAATTAACATAAATTTATCATCCCAAGGTTGAATGATAATAAAGGAAAAAGTAATAATTATACTAAAATAAGGTAGTATAAAACGTACATAATCGAATCGATAATATTTTGCTTTCGTTTCATGTTGCATTGGTTTATCCAAGATATATAGTATGGAAGAAAGTCCAATTAATAAAATAGAAGCAGTGTGTATTAAATAATTAAATTCAGGAGAAGTTTTCATCCCAAAATTTAATTGAAACAGATGAATGTAACCGTATACGAGTATAATAGTGAAACCGATAATTAATGCGATTCTACTAGAAGAATATTGTTCTCTTCTATAAAGACTAATAACGGCGTAAATTACTAATGATTGTGCAATAAAATAGCCAATTAAAATCCAAGTTTCCTTTGTTAACATACGGAAGCTTGAAAGGTCCAAGATAAAAGTTAAAGTGAAATAAATGTTCATAATAACAATAAAGATGCTATCGAATGAAAATTGAGCAAGACCCTTAATAGAGTAAATTTTTATAAACTTTATAGCAAATCCAACAAAGAGTAAAACATATTGTATGATAAAAAAAGGTAATGCTTTATATGAGAATATAACTTGCTTATGAATAGAAAGTGAAGGAAGAAATAAAGTTATTTCCATAGCTAACCCGCATAGACAAGTACATAATAATAAAATCCAAAATAATTTATCACCATGCGTCATTTTTCTAATCGCTTTACATAAGCAATAGCAAGAAAAAAGTGCAGCGAAACAGAATAAGAAAAGAATCCCGATTTCTTTTATATTCGACTCATTTGGTATAAGGAATATCCAAAGAGCAAATATAAATATGTATATTATGACAGATTGTATATACTTTTTTTGATTAATCATATTATGACTCCGTTTCAATAAAGTTGAATCTCGGGGAGAAAATGCTAATTTAAATAATAGCATATAAAACAGAATGTTTTTTACTATAAAAATTACTTTTTTGAAAAAATGGTGCAAAGTTACAATTTACCACTGTAACATTGCACCACTTATTCTTTTAATTCCTCTTATAGCAGAAAGTTCATCTATTAATTGGAATAGTGCTAAGTCTTTTTGTTTACTTTCAATCATAATATCGAAATTATGATTGTGTTTTTTTGCAATGTGTAAGAAAGGCTTAATAAACTCTAAATCGATATATTCAGCATGAGCCCTAAATTCTTTTTCCGATCTCGGGGAGGAAATGTGAACTTTAGGAGAGATATTTGTATGTGACCAAGTTTCAAAAATTGCAGGAAGCAACTCTTCTAGTGGTTCCTCGCAAAGATTGGCCATATGATGATGATAATCAAATACAAATGGAATATTTTCTTTTTGGCAAATGGATAAAGTTTCAGCGGTTGTATAGGTTTTATCATCATTTTCAAGAGTCATTTGTTTTTTTATATGTGTAGGAAGTTTTTTTATGTTTTCATGGAAGCGCTCAATTGCCTTTTCTTTATTTCCATAGGCTCCACCTACATGAATATTAATGTAAGAAGAATCTGCAATGCCTATAGCATCCAATATTTTATAATGATAAGTCATATCCGTAATAGCGTTAGTAGTAATATGTGGTTTGTCGCTTGTAAACAGCGTAAATTGATTCGGATGAAAACTTATTCGTAAATTGTGTTCTTTAATTAAAGCCCCTATTTTATGCCAAAGTGGTGTGAATACCCCAATATAGTCAAACTCGACTTCGGGATGTGTTGCAAGTGGGACGATGGAAGACGATAGGCGATATAGTGGGATTTCATGTGCTATATTGTAATGAAGGATACGTATTGTGTGCTCTAAATTTTGCCTTATAACATGGTACAGTTTGTCTTCTCGTTCTTGCTTGCTAAGTTTCTTAAAGCTTGTAAACGTCATTGTTTTGGCAGGAGAACAGTCCCAGAGTGCCATTGCATGTGAGACATATCCAAACCGTATAATCATATGAGATACACCTCTTTTATTCATTGTCTTTCCTATAAAAAGAAAGCAAACATTGTTCCAATCCATTCCTTTCCTCTATCGATAAGAGAAGGCGGGTTTACATCGCTATAGGAAAGTACGGATGCATTCTCTAGATCTTCATGGAATTTATTTTTTACTGTTTGAATGAAATGTTTATTATATAACAGGCAGTTTATTTCATGATTAATATATAAACTTCTCATATCAAAGTTTGCCGTTCCGATATCACAAATATTATCGTCCACTATAATAATTTTTGCGTGAAAAAACCCTTGTTGAAATGCATAAATATTGCAACCAGCCTGTATTAATTTTCGGCAGTACGGGAATTTTGCTTCCCGAACGAGAGGGTGATCAGCTTTTTCTGGAACAAGAATTGTGATTTGAACCCCTCTTTCTCTTGCTTTTAATAAGGCATTCATAATTTTTTTTCCAGGAATGAAATATGGTGTACCGATACAGATTTCTTTTTTTGCCGCGTTAATTAAATGTAAAAAAGTATGCTGTAAATAAGCACCATCAGTCGGAATAAATTGATGCAGGATGGTACCTGGTTGTTGTTTTGGAAAATAAAGAGAAGCATCCAATAAATTCTGTTTCGTATCATCAAACCAATCATGCAAAAATTGCTTTTGTAAATCTTGAACCCCTTCTCCTGTAAGACGTAAATGATAGTCTCGCCATAATCCTAAGTGTTCATTATGCCCTAGATACTCTTCGCCAATATTAAATCCCCCGATATAGCCGGTTTTCCCATCAATCACTGTAATTTTTCTATGATTTCTTTGATTAGCAGAAAAGAAAGGCAGAGGAAATTTTACCTTATGACAAAATGAAAAAGATATACCATGTTTTTGCAGGGAGCGAATAGCTTCGTTTGATAAAGAATGGCTGCCAAATCGATCAAGTAAAAGTCGTACTTCAATTCCTTCCTGAGCCTTATCAATCAGCAATTTTAAAAATTCACGACTGATTTTATCATTTTTTACAATGAAGAATAAAATATGAATGTGATGCTGTGCTTGTTTTATATCAGTAAATAAAGCGTCATATAAATCTTTCCCGTATGTATAAAGGTGAAAATCACTTTGACGTAAAGGGAAAGTGCGAGAGCTTACTCGTTTTAAATGAAGAAGTCGCCCGTATGAAAGGTCAATTGTAATCCAAAGAGCAACGGATATTAACAAAAGAGATAAGTAGAGCATCAGTGAATTCCCTCCTTTGCATTCTTTTCACCTTCAGTGTGTTACAAATGATATGGGTAGTACGGCTGTTATTATAAATTTCATTAGAGGATAGTATGTTGCACTGATTAAAGTTTCACTTTATCCCGCTTTAACGGGCAGTAAGCTTCCCACCTCAAAAACTGGTGGATAAGTAGAAGTTAGTTTGGAAATCAACTGCCCGTAAAAGCCCTACTGATTAAAGTTTCACTTTATAGTTTCACCGAAATAAACAGCTTTATGAAAAAATGTGTTGTTCTATAACAAAAAACTGTTGACTGAATGCTCACTCATTATATAATGGGGATAGGGGATATAATTCAGAAAATTATATATTTTTGAAGATTCAAAAAAAGAAATAGGACTTACAAAGAGAGGGGTAGCATAAAAATGAATAGCTTACTGATCATTAATTGGCTGGCTGCCATTGCTGTTATTGCTTATGCAGGATATTTGTTTGTATATCTTATACGGACGAGAATGGCCTACATACAATTAGGAAAAAAAATTGAATTTGACCGTCGTTTTAAAGAGCGTTGGGATCTCCTTAAGGTCAATGTTTTCGGTCAGAAAAAGCTGCTGAAAGATAAGAAAAGCGGCATCATTCACGTTATGTTCTTTTACGGATTTATTCTTGTCCAATTTGGAGCAATTGACTTCGTTTGGAAAGGACTCGCACCAGGATCACATCTTCCACTTGGACCACTATACCCTGCATTTACATTCTTCCAGGAAATTGTCACACTTGTTATTTTAATTGCAGTATTTTGGGCTTTTCATAGACGTTATGTAGAAAAGCTTGTTCGTTTAAAACGTAACTTCAAATCAGGTCTTGTTCTTATCTTTATCGGTGGCTTAATGATTTCTGTGCTACTTGGTAACGGTATGGGACTTATATGGCATGGCGAGGAGCTTTCATGGAGTGAACCAATCGCTTCTGCAATCGCTTATGTTTTTAGCGGGATAAATGAAACCGTAGCCATTTCAGTGTTCTATTTTTCTTGGTGGGTGCATTTACTAATTTTGTTAACGTTTTTAGTCTATGTTCCACAATCAAAACATGCGCATTTAATTGCGGGACCAGCTAATGTATTCTTCGGTCGTCTTTCAAACCCAGGGAAGCTTGAAAAGATTGATTTTGAAGATGAAACGCAAGAAACATTTGGTGTTGGTAAAATTGAAGACTTTAGACAAAATCAACTTATTGATTTATACGCTTGTGTAGAGTGTGGTCGTTGTACAAATATGTGTCCGGCAACAGGAACAGGAAAAATGTTATCGCCGATGGACTTAATTTTAAAACTTCGTGATCATTTAACTGATAAAGGAGCTGCGGTAACATCAAAAGCACCGTGGGTTCCAGTAGTTGCCTTCAATAATACACAAGGAAATCAGTTAGCGATGATGGCGGCTGGAAAAGGACAACAAGAATCAGCGGCTACAACTCTCGCTTACGATCCGAGTTTAATCGGAGATGTTATTACAGAAGAAGAGATTTGGGCATGTACAACGTGTCGTAACTGTGAAGATCAATGTCCAGTTATGAATGAGCATGTTGACAAAATTATTGATTTACGTCGATATCTCGTTTTAACAGAAGGAAAAATGGACGCGGAAGCACAACGCGCGATGACAAATATCGAGCGTCAAGGGAATCCGTGGGGTCTGAACCGTAAAGAGCGTGAAACATGGCGCCAAGGTGATGACGAAGTAACAGTTCCAACTGTAAAAGAAAAATCAAAAGCTGGGGAGGAATTCGAGTATTTATTCTGGGTTGGTTCAATGGGATCATACGACAATCGTAGTCAGAAGATTGCGATATCGTTTGCGAAGTTAATGAACGAAGCAGGCATTTCATTCGCAATTCTCGGTAATAAAGAAAAGAATTCTGGAGATACACCACGCCGCCTTGGAAATGAATTTGTATTCCAAGAGATGGCGACAAAGAATATCGAAGAATTTGAAAAGGCAGGAGTGAAGAAAATCGTTACGATTGATCCTCATGCTTATAACACATTTAAAAATGAGTATCCGGACTTTGGCTTGCAAGCAGAAGTCTATCATCATACAGAATTGTTAGCTCAGTGGGTGAAAGAAGGACGCTTAAAGCCTGTTCACGCTATTGAAGAAACAGTTACGTACCATGATTCCTGTTATTTAGGAAGATACAACGAAGTGTACGAAGCGCCACGTGATATTTTGAAAGCGATTCCTGGAGTGAATCTTGTAGAAATGGCACGTAACCGTGAAACTGGAATGTGCTGTGGCGCAGGTGGTGGCTTAATGTGGATGGAAGAAACAACAGGTTCTCGTATTAACGTTGCTCGTACAGAACAAGCATTAGCTGTACAGCCATCCATTATCGGTACAGGTTGTCCATATTGCTTAACGATGATCAGTGATGGAACGAAAGCGAAAGAGGTAGAAGAGAAAGTTCAAACTCTTGATGTGACAGAGATTTTAGAACGATCTGTTATCGGACAGAAAAAAGAAGCGATGTAGTTTATAAGAATGTATACAACTTTAGAAAGAGGTGCAATGATTGCACCTCTTCTCAACGTAGGGATACCGAGCGAGCGCTCAGTGTTAAAAAAAGAAATGGGGGAAAGAAACATGAGTAAAACAGTTATTTTAAGTGCTGCAAGAACACCAGTTGGAAAATTTGGAGGATCTTTAAAAGATGTAAAAGCGACGGAACTTGGAGGAATTGCAATTAAAGCAGCGCTTGAAAGAGCAAATGTTGCGGCTAGTGATGTTGAAGAAGTTATATTTGGAACGGTTATTCAGGGGGGACAGGGGCAAATTCCATCGCGTCAAGCTGCAAGGGCTGCTGGAATCCCTTGGGAAGTGCAGACGGAAACAGTGAATAAAGTTTGTGCATCAGGACTTCGTGCGGTTACGTTAGCGGATCAAATTATTCGTACTGGCGATCAATCACTGATTGTAGCTGGCGGTATGGAGTCGATGAGTAACAGTCCTTACATTTTACGCGGAGCAAGATGGGGATACAGAATGGGCAACAACGAAGTTATTGATTTAAACGTTGCTGACGGTTTAACATGCGCATTTTCAGGTACACACATGGGTGTTTATGGCGGAGAAGTTGCGAAGGAAGATGGAATTTCTCGCGAAGCGCAAGATGAATGGGCATATCGTAGCCATCAGCGTGCGGTTTCAGCGCATAAAGAAGGACGTTTTGAAGAGGAGATCGTGCCAGTAACGATCCCGCAAAGAAAAGGCGATCCTATTGTTGTTGCAAAGGATGAGGCGCCACGTGAAGATACAACGATTGAAAAGTTAGCAAAGTTAAAACCTGTATTTGATAAGACAGCGGCAGTGACAGCTGGTAATGCGCCAGGACTAAACGATGGTGGTGCCGCACTTGTGTTAATGAGCGAAGACAGAGCGAAGCAAGAAGGAAGAAAGCCATTAGCGACAATTTTGGCGCATACAGCAATTGCAGTGGAATCTAAAGATTTCCCAAGAACGCCAGGTTATGCAATTAACGCATTGCTTGAAAAAACAGGCAAGACAATTGAAGACATCGATTTATTCGAGATTAATGAAGCATTTGCAGCGGTAGCAATTGCAAGTACAGAAATCGCAGGAATTGATCCAGAAAAATTGAATGTAAATGGCGGCGCGGTAGCGATGGGCCATCCAATTGGAGCAAGCGGAGCGCGCATTATCGTTACGCTAATCCATGCACTTAAGCAGCGCGGCGGCGGAATTGGAATTGCATCGATTTGTAGCGGTGGCGGTCAAGGGGACGCAGTGATGATTGAAGTTCACTAATTAAAGTTCGAGGGTATAAAATTTATTAACAATTAAGGGGGAAGAAAAAATGGGTGTACAAAACATTGTTGTAATTGGTGCAGGGCAAATGGGATCAGGAATTGCACAAGTATGTGCAATGGCAGGATATGACGTGAAGGTACAAGATTTAAAACAAGAGCAATTAGATAGAGGATTGGCTATCATTACGAAAAACTTAGCGCGCCAAGTAGAAAAAGGACGCATGAAGGAAGAAGAGAAGGAAGCGACATTAAATCGTCTTACAGTAACGCTTGATTTAGAATGTGTGAAAGAAGCGGATCTTATTATTGAAGCAGCTGTTGAGAAAATGGATATTAAAAAGAAAATCTTTGCGAATCTAGATGAAATTGCTCCAGAACACGCAATTTTAGCGACGAATACGTCATCTCTGCCAATTACAGAAATTGCAGCGGTAACGAAGCGTCCGGAAAAAGTAATCGGCATGCACTTTATGAATCCAGTTCCAGTTATGAAGCTTGTTGAGATTATTCGTGGTTTGGCTACAGATGATGCAGTATATGAAGCAATTGAAGATATTACGAAAAAAATTGGGAAAGTACCAGTTGAAGTAAATGATTTCCCAGGTTTTGTATCAAACCGCATTTTGCTACCGATGATTAACGAAGCAATTTATACGTTATACGAAGGTGTAGCGACGAAAGAAGCAATTGATGAGGTCATGAAGCTTGGTATGAACCATCCGATGGGGCCTTTGACACTCGCTGATTTTATCGGTTTAGATACGTGTTTATACATTATGGAAGTGTTGCATGAAGGATTAGGAGATAGTAAATATCGCCCATGTCCGTTATTACGTAAGTATGTAAATGCAGGATGGTTAGGGCGTAAAACAGGTCGTGGATTCTACGTTTACGAATAAATGCCCCTTTTGTTACAAAATAGTGGTCTTACCAAATTATTTAAAGGATATATAGCAAATGGAGGCGGAATATATGAACTTTCGTTTTAATGAAGAGCAGCAAATGATGAGGAAAATGGTTCGGGATTTTGCACAGAAGGAAATTGCTCCCTTTGTTCCTAGTATGGAACAAGGGGTGTTCCCGAAAGAGATTTTGCAAAAGATGGGTGAGCTTGGATTAATGGGTATTCCAGCGCCTGCAAAATACGGCGGGGCAGAAATGGATTTTATTTCTTATATTCTAGCCATTGAGGAAATCTCAAAGGTAAGTGCAACAGTTGGTGTAATTTTAGCTGTACATACGTCAGTTGGAATGAATCCGATTTTATATTTCGGAACAGAAGAACAGAAGAAAAAATATGTTTCTAAACTTGCAACCGGGGAATATTTAGGCGCATTTGCTTTAACAGAGCCAAATGCAGGATCAGATGCAGGGAGTTTGAAATCAAGAGCTGTCAAAAAAGGCGATCATTATATTATTAATGGATCGAAAGTGTTTATTACAAATGGTGGTGAAGCAAGTACATACATTGTATTCGCTTCTACAAATCCAGAGGCAGGAAAAAGTGGTATTTCTGCATTTATAGTAGAGAAAGATACACCTGGTTTAATCATCGGAAAAGATGAACATAAGATGGGGCTCCTTGGTTCTCGTACAGTACAACTTACTTTTGAAGATATGAAAGTACCAGCGGAGAATTTACTTGGGGAAGAAGGACAAGGATTCAAGGTGGCGATGGCGAATTTAGATGTTGGGCGAATTGGAATCGGTGCACAGGCGTTAGGAATTGCTGAAGCGGCGCTTGCATGTGCGATTGATTATGCAAAAGAACGAGAACAATTTGGGAAACCAATTGCGGCGCAGCAAGGGATTGGCTTCAAGCTTGCAGATATGGCAACAAGTGTCGAAGCGGCAAGGTTACTCGTATATAGAGCGGCGTCTCTTAGGGCACAAGGATTACCATGCGGTAAAGAAGCATCTATTGCGAAATTATTTGCTTCTAAGACAGCGGTTGAAGTCGCGATTGAGGCGGTGCAAGTATTTGGTGGTTACGGTTATACGAAAGAATATCCAGTAGAACGATTTTTCCGTGATGCGAAAATCACGCAAATATATGAAGGAACAAGTGAAATACAGAAACTTGTTATTAGCCGTGCTTTATAAAAGGGCGAGGGGGAGACGGAGATGCATTTTAAACTATCAGAAGAACATGAAATGATAAGGAAAATGGTTCGAGATTTTGCTAAAAATGAAGTAGCACCAACAGCGGCTGAGCGTGATGAGGAAGAGCGATTTGATCGAGAGTTATTTGATCAAATGGCAGAGCTCGGTTTAACCGGTATTCCATGGCCTGAAGAGTATGGTGGAATTGGAAGCGATTACTTAGCGTACGTAATTGCGATTGAAGAATTATCTCGAGTTTGTGCTTCAACAGGTGTAACACTATCTGCGCATACTTCACTTGCAGGATGGCCAATTTTTAAATTTGGGACAGAAGAACAAAAGCAAAAGTTTTTACGACCGATGGCTGAAGGGAAGAAAATTGGTGCATACGGCTTAACGGAGCCAGCATCTGGATCGGATGCTGGTGGAATGAAGACAATCGCAAAGAGAGATGGCGACCATTATATTTTAAATGGATCAAAAATTTTCATTACAAATGGCGGTATTGCTGATATTTATGTTGTTTTTGCGCTAACTGATCCTGAATCGAAGCAGCGTGGTACGAGTGCATTTATTGTAGAAAGTGATACACCGGGATTTTCAGTTGGGAAGAAGGAGAGCAAGCTAGGGATTCGCTCTTCACCAACGACTGAAATTATGTTTGAAGATTGCCGTATTCCAGTAGAGAATCTACTTGGAGAAGAGGGGCAAGGATTTAAAGTTGCGATGCAAACATTAGATGGAGGTCGTAACGGTATTGCGGCGCAAGCTGTTGGTATTGCACAAGGGGCTTTAGATGCTTCTGTAGAATATGCAAGGGAGCGCCATCAATTTGGAAAACCAATTGCGGCGCAGCAAGGGATTGGCTTTAAACTTGCGGATATGGCAACAGATGTAGAAGCGGCACGCCTTTTGACATATCAAGCGGCTTGGCTTGAATCAGAAGGGCTTCCGTATGGAAAAGAATCAGCGATGTCAAAAGTATTTGCAGGGGATACAGCGATGAAGGTGACGACTGAAGCGGTGCAAGTATTTGGTGGTTACGGTTATACGAAAGATTATCCAGTAGAGCGTTATATGCGAGATGCAAAGATTACACAAATATATGAAGGAACACAAGAGATTCAGAGGCTTGTAATTTCTCGTATGTTAACGAATTAGGAACGAAAGCGTAGGTATTCTCCTACGCTTTTTCCTTCCAAAAAATAATAGAGAGAGGTGAAGGGAATGGTTAAACATAATGTACATGCATCGGTGAAAGATGAAAAATTAGTTGCGTTAAGACGTGAACAAATGATTAAAGGTGCGGTGCAACTGTTTAAACAAAAAGGATTTCCGCGTACAACAACGAGAGAGATTGCAAAAGCGGCTGGATTTAGTATAGGGACACTTTATGAGTACATTCGTACAAAAGATGATGTTTTGTATTTAGTTTGTGATAGTATATATGAACATGTAAAAGAACGATTAGAGGAAGTAGTGTGTACAGAAAAAGGGAGTATAGAAAGTTTAAAGGTAGCGATAAAGAATTACTTTAAAGTGATGGACGAATTACAAGAAGAAGTATTAATTATGTATCAAGAAGTACGTTTTTTACCGAAAGAATCTCTCCCATATGTATTAGAAAAAGAGTTTCAAATGGTAGGGATGTTTGAGGATATTTTAGAACAGTGTACGGAAAATGGAACATTTATATTAAATAAAAAAGAAATACAGCTTCTTGCACATAATATTTTTATACAAGGACAAATGTGGGGGTTTAGACGTTGGGCACTGCAAAAACTGTATACGCTCGAAGAATATACAGAAATGCAAATTAGGTATGTGTTGCAAGGTGCCCATATGCTTCCGAAATAAGGAACAGACAAATTATTAATTTTATTACCATATAAAAGTTTCACGTTTTTTTTGTAGCATATTTGTGCGACTTTTGTTTATAATGAATAGTATGGATTTTTTTAGGCAGACCGTTATATATAAGGTTATATTTGATGAAAGGAAGTGCCGCATAAGTGAATTTTAAGCAATATTCACCAGAAGAGCTAAAAGAATGTTCAATGATTGAAGTTGTACATAGCGTTTTAGGGGATAAAAGACAAGCAACGACATTCAACGAGTTGGTTCAAGAAATCGCTCAAGTGCTGGGACTATCTCAAGAGCAAGTTAATGCGAAACTCGCACAATTTTATACAGACTTAAACATCGATGGACGTTTCATTAATTTAGGAGAAAATCGTTGGGGACTACGCAGCTGGTACCCATATGAGCAAATTGATGAAGAAATCTTACCGCAGCCAAAACCGAAGAAGAAACGTAAAGTTGAAGAAGACGGTTTTGACGACTACATTGAAGAAGATGAAGATGACTTTGACGATGCAGACGGAAATGCAGACGAAGAAGATGATGTAGAAGATTTGGACAAGGTTCTTGAAGATGAAGACGGAGATGACGACGATCTTGATGATTTAGAAGAGGATGAAGACGACGACTTCGCTGAAGAAGAACTTGAGTATGATGAAACTGAAGAAGAAGAAGAGGAAGAACTGTAGTTCTTGACTTTTCATTATCGTCCATGTAGAATCATTTTTGGGCTCTTTAAAAAAGGACGATAATACTTTTAAAGTGTAAATATAAAAGAAAATTGCTCCCTACTTATTACTTTATGTGATGAGGGGAGCAATTTTCTTTTTTGTTTTTTGTTTAGAAAATAAAAAGAGTCTAACAATAAGATGGATACAGTGTTATCTACATACGTTGCGCTTTGCAACGGTGATTATATAACAGCAAAATAGAAGGGAGCTTTTTCATGACTAAGTATATTTTTGTAACAGGCGGTGTAGTATCGTCTTTAGGGAAAGGTATTACAGCAGCATCTCTTGGAAGACTTTTAAAAAATCGTGGTTTAAATGTAACGATTCAAAAGTTTGATCCATACATTAACGTAGACCCAGGGACTATGAGCCCATACCAACACGGTGAGGTATTCGTAACAGATGATGGCGCAGAAACTGACTTAGACCTTGGTCACTATGAGCGTTTTATCGACATTAACTTAAACAAATACAGCAACGTAACAACAGGTAAAATTTACTCTTCAGTTCTTCAAAAAGAGCGTCGCGGTGAATATTTAGGAGGAACAGTTCAAGTTATTCCTCACATTACTAACGAAATTAAAGAGCGCGTATATCGTTCTGGCCGTGAAACAAATGCGGATGTTGTTATTACAGAAATCGGTGGAACTGTTGGTGATATCGAGTCTCTACCATTCTTAGAAGCAATCCGTCAAATTAAGAGCGACATCGGTCGTGACAATGTAATGTACATTCACTGTACGTTAATCCCGTACTTAAAAGCAGCGGGTGAAATGAAAACAAAACCAACGCAACATAGCGTTAAAGAACTTCGTAGCTTAGGTATTCAACCAAACATTATCGTTGTTCGTACAGAACTTCCTGTTTCTCAAGATATGAAAGACAAGCTTGCATTATTCTGTGACATCGATACAAAAGCAGTTATCGAAGCTCGCGATGCAGATACTTTATATGCGGTTCCATTATCTCTTCAAGAACAAAACATGGACCAAATCGTTTGTGACCACTTAAAATTAGACAATCCAGCTGCAGATATGACAGAGTGGACTGCGCTAGTTAACAAAGTACGTAATCTTTCTAAGAAAACAAAAATCGCTCTTGTTGGTAAATATGTAGAACTTCAAGATGCATATATTTCTGTTGTAGAAGCACTTCGTCATGCTGGTTACTCATTCGACACAGATGTAGAAGTAAAATGGGTAAATGCTGAGCACGTAACAGCAGAAAACGTAAAAGAATTAGTTGGCGATACAGATGGTATCCTTGTACCAGGTGGCTTCGGCGATCGTGGTGTAGAAGGTAAAATCGTTGCGATTCAATATGCTCGTGAAAACAGAGTTCCATTCTTAGGAATTTGCTTAGGTATGCAACTTGCATCAATCGAATTTGCACGTAACGTATTAGGTTTAGAAGGTGCTAACTCTTCTGAAATCAATCCTGATACGCCATATGCAATCATTGACTTATTACCAGAACAAAAAGATGTAGAGGACTTAGGTGGTACACTTCGTCTTGGTCTATACCCATGTAAGCTTGCTGAAGAAACAAATGCTTACAATGCTTATAATGAGCCGGTTGTATATGAGCGTCATCGTCATCGTTATGAGTTCAACAACCAGTTCCGTCCGGATATGGAAAAAGAAGGATTCGTATTCTCTGGTACAAGCCCAGACGGCCGTCTAGTTGAAATCATTGAATTAAAAGACCACCCTTGGTTCGTGGCGGCACAGTTCCACCCAGAACTTGTTTCTCGTCCAAACCGTCCACAACCATTGTTCCATGACTTCGTAAGAGCTTCTATTACGAATAAAGAGAGCAAGTAATAAAAAAAGCGCCTGAAATAAGGCGCTTTTTTTAATATTCATTTAACATTTCATCAATTGTAAATTTGATTCCGTGATAAGCAAATAAAGCTACTATTAAGCTTGGGAACCCGTAGCGATTACCTTCATCGTCTGGAATAAGACCTTTTAACAGTTTTGTATCAATATGTACGTCTGTATATTGTTCCAGTGATTCCGTACCTTCTTGAAGAGCAGAAATGCCGACAATAGAGTGTCCCTCTTCTTGTAGTTTTTTTGCAATTTCTACAACCGCTTCATCTGTTGAAAAACGGCTAATAAGAAGTACACGATCTGCAGAGGTTACTTCTGCTTCTTTACCATTTTCAAATAAGCGTTTTGCTTGCTTCATTGGTTCAGCACCGAATAGTGCTTCGGCAACAACGCCCTCCATTTCATTTGTACCATATAAATAAATGAAACCATCGCCAACTAGTGCTTGAGCAAGTAAACGAGCGCTATCTTCTATATTCATTTCCTCTTTTTGAGAAACTCTGGAGAAATAACCACTTAATTGAGTTGAAAAAATTTTTAACATAATGTTACTCCCTTCGTACGTGTTTGCCGGCTTTCATTATAGTTTATTTTTTTAGAAAGGTGAAATCGTAGGGTAGCATAACAAAATAGGAAACGGTAAAATAAGAAAGAATAGGAAGGAATTTGCCAAAGAATAGCGAAAATAAATCGTTAAGATATAAGAAGCTTTAAATCTTGTACTTACACAGAAAGGTTGGGAATTATGGAAGGTAAAATTTTAATTGTTGATGATCAATATGGGATTCGTGTGTTATTACATGAAGTGTTCCAAAAAGAAGGTTATCAGACATTCCAAGCAGCGAATGGATTTCAAGCTTTAGATATCGTGAAAAAAGATAATCCAGATTTAGTAGTGTTAGATATGAAAATTCCAGGCATGGATGGTATAGAGATTTTAAAGCATGTAAAAGAGATTGATGAGAGTATTAAAGTCATTTTAATGACTGCTTATGGAGAGCTTGATATGATCCAAGAAGCAAAAGATTTAGGAGCTTTAATGCATTTTGCTAAACCATTTGATATTGATGAAATTCGTCAAGCTGTGAGAAATGAGCTCGCTGTAGAGGCGTAAAAATGAATTTTTTATAAAAAATATGGAAAAAAGCGTTTACATGGACTATTGTGCAGGTGAATACGGTTGAGTTTTTGAGTACAAGTTGTTATCCTATTGAGTGTAGAAAAAAGTCCGGTATGTAGATATACATATTTTACCTTATTCTGGTCATACTACCAGCGATAAGAACTTATCGGATACAAAAAACGTTTTTTAGGAGGATTCACCATGCCTTTAGTTTCTATGAAAGAAATGCTAAACAAAGCACTAGAAGGAAAATACGCAGTTGGTCAATTCAACATGAACAACTTAGAGTGGACTCAAGCTATCTTAGCTGCTGCGGAAGAAGAAAAATCTCCTGTAATCCTAGGTGTATCTGAGGGTGCAGCTCGTCATATGACTGGTTTCAAAACAGTTGTAGCTATGGTTAAAGCTTTAATCGAAGAAATGAACATCACTGTTCCTGTAGCGATTCACCTTGACCATGGTTCAAGCTTCGAAAAATGTAAAGAAGCAATCGATGCAGGTTTCACATCTGTAATGATCGACGCTTCTCACCACCCATTCGAAGAAAACGTTGAAACTACTAAACAAGTAGTAGAATACGCACACGCTCGTAACGTATCTGTTGAAGCTGAGCTTGGAACAGTTGGCGGACAAGAAGACGACGTAATCGCTGAAGGCGTAATTTACGCTGACCCAGCAGAGTGTAAGCACCTTGTTGAAGCAACAGGTATCGATTGCCTAGCTCCAGCTTTAGGTTCTGTACACGGTCCTTACAAAGGTGAGCCTAACTTAGGATTCGCTGAAATGGAACAAGTTCGTGACTTCACTGGCGTACCTTTAGTATTACACGGTGGTACTGGTATCCCAACTGCTGATATCGTAAAAGCTATCTCTTTAGGTACTTCAAAAATCAACGTAAACACTGAGAACCAAATCGAGTTTACAAAAGCTGTTCGTGAAGTATTAAACAAAGACCAAGAAGTTTACGATCCTCGTAAATTTATTGGACCTGGCCGCGACGCTATTAAAGCAACTGTTGCTGGTAAAATGCGTGAGTTCGGTTCTAACGGTAAAGCGTAAGAATAAAATTCCGTTTTGGAAACCGTCTAGTCTTTTAGACGGTTTCCTTTCGTTGTATAATGAAAGCGTGAACAAGTCGAAAGATTTTATCATTTTTGGTTTTTAAATAGAAAATAATGTGCATAGTCCTATTAATAAATGTGATAACGTATCTAAATTGATAAAGTGAATTCGATGAATAGTTGATCTTTATCTATTCGTGCTACAGGAGAAATGGAGATAATGGTTTCCTATTTATTGAGTTTTGGGATGGAAAGAGTAATTGAGATTCTTAAGGGGAGCTTTCTATGAAAAGATAGAAAGTAAATACATTCACAAGAAGGGAGCTCAATATGGAAAAATTGCTAATTGAAGGCGGAAGAGCTTTAAATGGAACAATTCGAGTAAGCGGTGCAAAGAACAGTGCCGTTGCATTAATTCCAGCGACAATTTTAGCAGATACTCCAGTAACTATTGGTGGTGTCCCTAATATTTCGGACGTGAAAATGTTAGGCGACTTACTAGAGGAAATTGGAGGGAAAGTAACTTATGGACAGGAGGAAGAGATGGTAGTCGATCCTTCTAACATGGTTGCAATGCCTTTGCCAAATGGAAAAGTGAAAAAATTGCGCGCTTCTTATTATTTAATGGGTGCGATGCTTGGCCGTTTTAAAAAAGCTGTTATTGGGCTTCCGGGTGGATGTCACTTAGGACCGAGGCCGATTGATCAGCATATTAAAGGGTTTGAAGCGCTAGGTGCACATGTTACAAATGAACAAGGTGCCATCTATTTAAGAGCAGATGAACTACATGGAGCACGTATTTATTTAGATGTTGTTAGTGTGGGGGCTACGATTAATATTATGCTAGCAGCTGTACGAGCAAAAGGTAGAACTGTTATTGAAAATGCAGCGAAAGAGCCCGAGATTATTGATGTAGCTACATTGTTAACAAGCATGGGAGCGCGTATTAAAGGTGCTGGTACAGATGTAATCCGAATAGATGGTGTGGACTCTTTACATGGTTGTCACCATACTATCATCCCAGATCGTATTGAAGCTGGTACGTATATGATTCTAGGAGCTGCATCAGGAGGAGAAGTAACGGTTGATAACGTTATTCCTCAGCATTTAGAATCAGTTACTGCTAAGCTAAGAGAAGCTGGTGTTCAAGTTGAAACGAATGATGATCAAATTACAGTGAACGGTAATAGAAAGTTAAAAGTAGTTGATATCAAAACGCTTGTATATCCAGGTTTTCCAACAGATTTACAACAGCCGTTTACGACGCTTTTAACAAAGGCGCACGGGACGGGAGTTGTAACAGATACAATTTACGGTGCCCGTTTCAAACACATTGATGAATTACGTCGTATGAATGCTCAAATTAAAGTAGAAGGTCGTTCGGCAATTGTAACTGGTCCTGTGTTACTGCAAGGTGCAAAAGTGAAGGCGAGTGATTTACGAGCGGGAGCAGCACTTGTTATTGCAGGGTTAATGGCAGATGGAATTACAGAAGTAACAGGACTTGAGCATATTGATCGAGGTTATGAGAATATAGTGGACAAGCTTAAAGGGCTTGGAGCAAACATTTGGCGAGAACAAATGACAAAACAAGAAATTGAAGAGATGAAGAACGCATAAGTGATACTTCCGTAAGGGGGAAGCGAAGCATCACTACTTGCGGAAGTACACTTTATAGAAAAACACGGTTCACAAAATACGGCAGAAATATAAAGACTTAAAGGAGAGGGATTATTGTGGAAAGAAGTTTATCTATGGAGTTAGTACGTGTAACAGAGGCTGCAGCATTATCATCAGCGCGTTGGATGGGGCGCGGGAAAAAGGATGAGGCAGACGGTGCAGCAACATCAGCTATGCGTGATGTATTTGATACAATTCCGATGAAAGGTACAGTCGTAATTGGTGAAGGTGAGATGGATGAAGCACCAATGCTATATATCGGAGAGAAATTAGGTACAGGATATGGACCACGTGTAGACGTTGCGGTTGATCCTTTAGAAGGGACAAACATCGTAGCAGCTGGTGGCTGGAATGCTCTTGCTGTTATTGCAATTGCAGACCACGGTAATTTGTTACATGCTCCTGACATGTACATGGATAAAATCGCGGTTGGCCCAGAAGCAGTTGGGGCAGTCGACATTGATGCGCCTATTATTGATAACTTACGTGCAGTTGCGAAAGCGAAAAATAAAGACATTGAAGATGTTGTAGCAACAGTTTTAAACCGTCCACGTCACCAAGCAATTATCGAAGAAATTCGTAAAGCTGGTGCTCGTATTAAATTAATTAACGATGGAGATGTAGCTGGAGCAATTAATACAGCGTTTGACCGTACAGGTGTAGATATTTTATTTGGATCTGGTGGAGCACCTGAAGGTGTATTAGCAGCAGTTGCTTTAAAATGTTTAGGTGGAGAAATTCACGGAAAACTATTGCCACAAAACGAAGCTGAATTAGCACGTTGTAAAAAAATGGGCATAGAAGACATTAATCGTATCCTTCGTATGGAGGACTTAGTAAAAGGTGACGATGCAATCTTTGCAGCAACAGGTGTAACAGATGGTGAACTATTACGTGGTGTTCAATTTAAAGGTAGCGTAGGAACAACACAATCTCTTGTTATGCGTGCAAAATCAGGTACAGTTCGCTTTGTAGATGGTCGTCATAGCTTAAATAAAAAACCGAACTTGGTTATTAAGTAAAAGGTGGAAGCGGCTCGCTCAGAATCGCAGGACATTGGAACTCTCGACCTTGAAGCG
>NZ_JALNUG010000026.1:0-73172 GCF_026540675.1 Bacillus sp. GC_Bacil_1 | reverse complement strand
AGTACAATACCGGACTCACTTTTATCAAGCTGCCTAATGAAATAACCGTGTCTAACTTTTAGGGGTCACTTCAAATTCACTCTTTTTTATTTGGATTTTTAAGGAATGAAATTGATATAATGATGAGTAACAAGGGGGAGAAATGATGGGAATACATATTAGAAGAGCAATAAAGGATGATATACCAGGTATAGCAAAGGTGCATGTTGATAGTTGGAAAACAACGTATAAAGGGATATTTGCTGACGAAATTCTAGATAATATAGCATATGAGAAACGAGAAAAACAATGGGAAGATATTTTTCAAAAAGAAGGTAATCATCAATTTAGATTTGTAGCAGAGAATTTAAATGGAGACATAGTTGGATTCATCGATGGGGGAGTAGAAAGAACTGGTACATATAATTGTGATGGAGAATTATATGCAATCTACCTTTTACAAGAGTATCAAGGAATGAAAATAGGACAAAAGTTATTTCAAGCTTTATTATCGGATTGTATAAACAATGATATGCAATCTCTTTTAGTCTGGGTCGTTACGAATAATCCTTCTAAAAAGTTTTATGAAAAATTTAACCCTGAAAAAATTGATATGAAATTTTTAGAGAGAGAAAAGATAGAAGAAACAGCGTATTGTTGGAGAGATTTGAATTTGTTATACAAACAGTTATATAGATTTGCTTAAATAATATTATTATGTAAACTTTATGTTTGAAAGAGGTATACCAATTAAGGTATACCTCTTTTGTTTAACCATTTTGGATAGATTACTAATGAAAAATAGTAAGTATGTAGTTTGAAACTGAGTATTTTTTTCGTGTATTTTTAACTAGATTAAAGAAAAGAGAGAAAACAAGAAAAATTAAATCAGATAAAAAAATTCTGAAATATACTCTTGAATTGAATATCATTATCAATTAGAATCATAATTGATAACGACATTCAATTATCGTTTATTATATAAAATTTCGATAGCTTTAATATAAAGAGGAGGACCAACATGCAGCATGCGAAACAAATCGCAGAACATGCAACATTACAAAGCTTTTTAAACTGTTATTTAAGAGAAACAGGGAGTGGAGAATGGATTACAGAGGATGAAAGAATGAAGAGTATCTTCAGTAATACGTTGAATAGAGATACAGTCCCCACATATTTATGTTGTCGGCTATCGGCACAGAACGTTACTTTGTATGGAGAAGTTATATATAAATCATCAACAGATCGCCATTTGTTTGGAGAAAAATTTTATTATCAAATTGGAGATAGTAATTCTGTTATTAAAGCAGATTACGTTACAGTTATTACATTTTTAATAAAAGAGATGTCTATCAACTACGGAGAAGGAACGAATCCTGCGGAACTTATGCTTCGAGTTATCCGTAGTTGTCAAAATATTGAGGAATTTACAAAAGAGAGAATAGAAGATACGTCCGCATTATACGGTTTCCATACAACTTTTATAGAAGCGGAACAGTCTTTATTATTTGGGCATTTAACTCATCCTACACCAAAGAGTAGACAGGGGATAGTGGATTGGAAAAATGCAATGTATTCTCCAGAATTAAAAGGAGAATGTCAGCTTCATTATTTTCGGGCCCATAAAAGTATAGTAAATGAAAAATCATTATTATCAGATTCTACAACAACGATTATAAAAGAAGAATTAAGTAATGATGAGATGGTTAGTAAGGAATTTATAGCGAAGTACTGTAAGGAAGATCAATATGCATTAATTCCAATTCATCCGCTTCAGGCAGAATGGCTCTTGCATCAAGCTTACGTACAAGATTGGATAGTTCAAGAATTGCTTGAGTATATTGGTCCTGTAGGTAAGTATTATATGGCAACATCATCACTAAGGACGCTATATCATCCCGATTCGAAGTATATGCTTAAGTTTTCATTTCCGGTGAAAGTAACGAATTCAATGCGTATTAATAAACTGAAAGAACTTGAGAGTGGTCTTGAAGGGAAGGAAATGTTAAATACGGCTATTGGTGAAGTACGAGAAAGATTTCCAGGCTTTGATTTTATTTGTGATCCAGCCTATATTACATTAAATTATGGAACACAAGAATCTGGATTTGAAGTGATTATTCGCGAGAACCCTTTTTATAGTGAACATGCGAACGACGCAACACTAATTGCTGGGCTAGTTCAAGATGCTATACCTGGGGAGCGTACGCGGTTATCAAATATTATTCATCGCCTAGCAGATTTAGAAGGTAAAAGCTGTGAAGAAGTAAGTTTAGAGTGGTTTAGACGATATATGAATATTTCTTTAAAGCCGATGGTATGGATGTATTTACAGTACGGTGTTGCACTAGAAGCTCATCAGCAAAATAGCGTTGTGCAGCTAAAGGATGGTTATCCGGTCAAATATTATTTCCGTGATAATCAAGGATTTTATTTCTGTAATTCAATGAAAGAGATGCTTAATAATGAATTAGCTGGTATTGGAGAACGTACTGGAAATTTATATGACGACTATATTGTGGATGAGAGATTTCGTTACTACTTAATTTTCAATCATATGTTTGGCCTCATTAATGGTTTTGGCACAGCAGGATTAATTAAGGAGGAAATTCTTCTCTCGGAATTAAGGTCTGTACTTGAATCATTCCTTCCGTATAACCGGGAACCTTCAACATTTTTAAGAGAATTATTGGACGAAGATAAGTTAGCGTGTAAAGCAAATTTACTAACGAGATTTTTCGATGTCGATGAGTTAAGTAATCCATTAGAGCAAGCAATTTATGTGCAAGTACATAATCCGCTCGTTAGAGAAGTGGCTGTTCGTTCATAAATAGCGTTAAAATTTCACGTAATACAAATAATGGTATTTTGTCATAAGGTGGAGGGTTTTATGAGAGTGGACATGTATCATACGAAAGTATTGAAGGCGCTCGAATCAGAAGATTACATTTCAGTACGAAGAAGAGTGCTACGTCAATTAGTAGAATCGTTAATTTATGAGGGGATTATTACACCGGTTCGCATAGAAAAAGAAGAACAAATTCTTTTTATAATACAAGGACTTGATGAAGAAGACAAAAGTGTCACGTACAAATGCTATGGCAGGGAACGGATGACATTTGGACGTATTTCGTTAGACTCATTAATAGTAAGAGTCCAAGATGAACAGCAAGAAATACAATCTGTCTCGCAATTTCTAGAAGAAGTTTTTCGGGTTGCTAGTGTAGAACAAGCTAAATTAGATTCTTTTATGCACGAATTAGAACAAACAATATTTAAAGACACGATTGCACAATATGAAAGAAATAATAAGAAAGAATATACTCAAAAATCTTACGATGAGTTTGAAAGCCATTTAATAGACGGCCATCCATATCACCCTAGTTATAAAGCACGTGTTGGATTTCAATATCGTGACAATTTTCAATATGGATATGAATTTATGCAGCCAATAAAACTCATATGGATTGCAGCGCATAAGAATTATGCGACTGTAGGTTATGAGAATGAAGTGATGTATAACGACCTTTTAAAAGAGGAGATTGGCGATCGTAAATTAGAAGAGTTTATGGAACGAATTCGTAATAGGGGATGTTATCCAAAACAGTACGTGTTTATACCTGTTCACCCATGGCAGTGGGAGAATTTCATCATTTCAAATTATGGGGATCATATACAGGGTAATTTTATTATTTATTTAGGAACATCAGAGGACGATTATTGCGCGCAACAGTCAATGAGAACGTTAAGAAATATTACGAGTCCAAAGAAACCGTACGTTAAATTATCGATGAATTTACTCAACACTTCAACACTCCGTACACTGAAACCATACTCTGTTGTGAGTGCACCAGCAATATCAAATTGGTTAAATGATGTTGTAAGTAATGACGCCTATTTAATGGATGAAGCACGTTTAATCTTGTTAAGCGAGTTTTCAAGTGTAACGTATGACACGAATAAGAAAGCTATATATGGTTCATTAGGATGTATTTGGCGCGAAAGCATTCATAAGTATTTAGATGCACAAGAGGATGCAATTCCTTTTAATGGTTTATACGCTAAAGAGAAAGATGGTACACCAATTATTGATGCGTGGTTGAACAAATATGGAATGAAGGATTGGCTACAATTACTTATTCAAAAAGCGATAATACCAGTTATACATCTTGTTGTAGAGCATGGTATCGCACTGGAATCACATGGACAAAATATGATTCTAGTCCATAAAGAAGGGGTGCCTGTTCGTATTGCGTTAAAGGATTTTCATGAAGGGCTTGAGTTTTATCGTCCATATTTGAAAGAAGTTGACAAATGTCCCGACTTTACTAAAATGCATAAAACATATGCGAATGGAAAAATGAATGATTTCTTTGAAATGGATCGCATCGAATGTTTGCAAGAGATGGTGTTAGATGCACTATTCCTGTTTAATTTAGGAGAATTAGCATTCGTACTTGCGGATGAATATGGATTGAAAGAAGAACATTTTTGGATGATGGTTGTTGAAGAAATTGAAAATCATTTAAGAATATATCCACATTTGAAAGGTAGATTTGAAAATATTCAATTATATGCACCTACATTCTATGCTGAACAATTAACGAAACGTCGATTATATATGGATGTGGAATCGCTTGTTCATGAAGTTCCAAATCCATTGTATAGAGTAAGACAACTTATGAAACAAAAATCAGCTGTTACAGGGGGAAATTATGCTAATCGTTAATAAACAAGAGTATAGCAAAAGTGATTTTAATTTGAGATTACAAGTTTATGAGGAAATGGAACAATTTAAAGAAGCAGAAGGAAATAGATTTGCACTTTGTCTGAAAGATCCATTCGATATTATTACGATTGTGTTTTTCTTAAAAGAAAAGAAATCATCAGTATTACTTATACATGAAGATACACCAAAAGAAACAGCTATTGAAATGGCAAAGCGTGCAAATTGTGTAGGAATTTTATATGGAGAATATGGCGATTTTACAAAATTAGAAGTAGGGAACTTTTTACTAGAAGAGCCTTCTTTATTGCAATATAGTTCTGGAACTACAGGGGAACCGAAACTAATTCGTAGAGCATGGACGGAAGTTGATACAGAAATTACTGCCTATAATGAAGCTTTAAACTGTGAAGTAGATGAAGTGCCAATCGTTATGGCTCCTGTTTCACATTCATACGGACTAATATGTGGTACGTTATCAGCAATTACGAGGGGGAGCAAGCCTGTAATCATTACGAACAAAAATCCTAAATTCGCATTAAATATAGCTCGCAATACAGAAAAACATATTATATATGCAGTACCACTTATGTTACACATTATGGGGAGTTTTCCATTAGGAACGTTCCAGTTTCATAAAATTATGACATCAGGATCGCCTTTGCCAGAAGCACTATTTTATAAACTAAAAAAAATGACAACATATATGATGCAGCAATACGGTTGTTCTGAAGCAGGTTGTATTAGTATATGTCATGATATGAAGAGCCATTTAGATTTAGGAAACCCTCTACCTCATGCGAGTATAAGCATAGGTTCAGATGAAAATGCACCGGAAGAAATCGTCGTGAAAATGAATGATAAGGAAATTTTCACGAAAGATTTAGGGTATAAATCTGAGCGTGGCATTCATTTTATGGGGCGTATGGACGATGTAATTAATGTTTCAGGATTAAAAGTCTTTCCTATAGAGGTAGAAGAAACGATGCTTCAATTGGAAGGTGTGCAAGAGGCAATTGTATATCGAGGGAAACATCCTGTGATGGGCGAAATAGTTAAAGCGAAAGTGATCTCTCATGTTGATCCAGTGAAAATAAGAGAATGGTGTATTCAGCACTTACCTTCTTATAAAGTTCCGTATGAAATTGAAAGTGTAAATGAAATTCCTAAAAATAAAACTGGAAAAGTAAGTAGAAAGTTACTAGAGATGGGAGAGGTTACAACATGAGACGGGAAGCGTTAAAGAATGCCGTATTAAAAATTATGATAGAAAAAATGGAACTGAAAAATGTAACGCATTTAGAAGAAACGATGCGCTTAAATCAAGATTTATATATAGATTCGGTAATGATGTTACAGCTTATTGTATACATAGAAATGGATGTAAAGCTATGCGTTCCAGAGGATGAGGTAGATCCAAAGGCATTTCTTACTGTAGGATCTTTGCTTGATTTTATGGAGGAGTTAGAGCCGTTACAGGAAGTAAATGTGAATAACTAACCTTTAGGAAAGTGGATGAGAGTATGACTTCAATTAAAGTGCACTGTTTAGTGAGTTGTTTTTGTGAAATTATAAAAAGGCGTAGCGACATTGATTTTCGTCCATTTTATTTTGGACTATGGGATGGAGATTTTGATATAACAGAAGGCGGAATTATTTCATATCACTCTGAAAACATTAACCATGATCATTATTTACTTTGGTTTGAAAAATTGTACGGTATTAAAGTAAACGAATGGTATGATCATGCAAAAAATAAAGATAGCAATGTAGAAACGTTTTTAGAATTAGTAGAAAACAAGCCGGAAAATCGTTATGTCATTGTAATGGTTGATATGTCTCTATTACCAGAGAGGGAAAATAAATTTCATCAAAAACCGTTTCCACATTATTTAATGATATCAAAAACAGAGAAAGAAGAAGAGTGGTTCATGCTAGATCCTGATTTTCGTTGGGAAGGAAATATGGAAAGAGAAAAAGTACTTCACTCTATTCAAGATAACCCATTTGGTGGAGGTTATTTCATTGATATAGAAGGAATTGGGGAGCCAACGCAAGAAACAGTAGCTAGTTATTTCACAGAAACATTCAAAAAGAACGACAATGAACTGACTATGGAACTGAAAAATTTAATTGTAAAAATGGCAAATGAGGAAGAAGGATATGCGCTTTCTGGACTTGTAGCAGCAGTAAAACAAATACCAGTACTCGCAATTCGTAAATATAGTTATGAGCATGCCTTTGCATACTTCCGTGAAACGTTGCAATATTCGGAGCAAGAATTTGATTATTGGTGTGATCGGGTAGAGGATATTGTACAAGGATTTACAAATGTACAGTATCGTGCAATTAAAATGGCAATGACGAATAATAAAGGTATGCTAGTATCGATTATTCAAAAACTGGATGAAATGAATGCAATTGAACTGCAAATTAAGAAGGAATTAGAGAGACAGTTTCTATCATGGAAAGGTATGAAAACAAATCAATCTGTCGCAACTCTTTAATAAGCTAACTGAATTTAAGATAGGGGAGTTTAATACTATGAAATATTCGCTATGTACCATTTCATTTCGTCATCAATTAATTTCATTTACTGATATTGTTCAATTTGCATATGAAAACGGTTTTGAAGGAATTGAATTATGGGGGACGCATGCACAAAATTTGTACATGCAAGAACGTGAAACGACAGAACGAGAATTGAATTTTCTAAAGGATAAAAACTTAGAAATTACGATGATAAGTGATTACTTAGATATATCATTATCAGCAGATTTTGAAAAAACGATAGAGAAAAGTGAACAACTTGTAGTACTAGCTAATTGGTTTAATACGAATAAAATTCGCACGTTTGCTGGGCAAAAAGGGAGCAAGGACTTCTCGGAACAAGAGAGAAAAGAGTATGTGAAGCGAATACGTAAGATTTGTGATGTGTTTGCTCAGCACAATATGTATGTGCTGTTAGAAACACATCCCAATACACTAACGGACACATTGCCTTCTACTATAGAGTTATTAGAAGAAGTAAATCATCCGAATTTAAAAATAAATCTTGATTTTCTTCATATATGGGAGTCTGGCGCAGATCCAATAGACAGTTTCCAGCGATTAAAGCCGTGGACACTACATTACCATTTTAAGAATATATCTTCAGCGGATTATTTGCATGTGTTTGAACCTAATAATGTATATGCTGCAGCAGGAAGTCGTATAGGTATGGTTCCGTTATTTGAAGGTATTGTCAATTATGATGAGATTATTCAGGAAGTGAGAGGTACGGATATTTTTGCTTCCTTAGAATGGTTTGGACATAATTCAAAAGAGATATTAAAAGAAGAAATGAAAGTATTAATAAATAGAAAATTAGAAGTAGTAACTTCGTAATGTGAAATGATGTTAGAGTCTCGTTTTAGAGGCTCTTTTTTTATGGTAATAAATAACCAAAAATTCCCATGTATTTTAATTTGAATTTAACACAATTTATATATAAATAAGGAGGTGATTGGTAATGGCTAGAAATCGTAATTCTAATCAATTAGCATCACATGGAGCACAAGCAGCTTTAGATCAAATGAAGTATGAAATTGCACAAGAGTTCGGTGTACAACTTGGAGCTGATACTTCTTCACGTGCAAACGGTTCTGTAGGCGGTGAAATCACAAAACGCCTAGTAGCGATGGCAGAACAACAGCTTGGTGGCGGATATACTCGCTAAATGTATAAGGTTATAGGAGAAAGGAAGGATTCTTCCTTTCTTTTTTTTTCAATTAATTGGTATGAATATATTGCGAACAGAATTCAAAGAATAGAAGTAATACTATATTTTACCCAATTTCTTTTGTTGTGAATGGGAAGTATTAAAGATGTAATAGCCCTGGTGGAATGAAAATTATGTTCCAGCAGGGCTATTATATGGTAAGAAATATATGATGAAAGGTTCCGAAATCAACATGTTAAAAAAAGAAAACTGTTGTTTAATTGCGCTTGCATCAGTTCCACTTGTCATGACATTAGGGAATTCAATGCTCATTCCAATCTTGCCGACAATTGAAAAGAAATTACATATTTCATCGTTTCAAGTATCCATGATTATTACAATTTACTCTATCGTAGCCATTTTACTTATACCGATTGCTGGTTATTTATCAGATAGATGGGGACGAAAGATGGTAATGGTTCCGAGTTTGCTGATTGCGGCTATAGGAGGAGCGATAACTGGTTGGGTATCTTGGAAAGTTGATAATCCCTACACTTGGATATTAATCGGTAGAGCGATTCAAGGTATTGGTGCTGCTGGTGCAATGCCGGTTGTTATACCGTGTGTTGGTGATTTATACAAAGACGAAAAACAAGTTAGTACAGGCTTGGGAATCATTGAGACATCCAATACATTTGGAAAAGTGCTGAGCCCTATTTTAGGATCTGCTCTTGCTGCCATTGTATGGTTCTTACCATTTTGGGCGATTCCAGTTTTATGTGTCATATCAATTGTTTTGTTACTTGTTCTAGTAAAGGCAAAGAAACAAGAAGGAGAAGTACCACCACTTAAAGAGTTTATAAAATCTATTCTGTCTACGTTTCGAGAAAAAGGAAGATGGTTAATTGCCATTTTTGCATTAGGTGCAATTATTATGCTTATTTTATTCGGAATTCTCTTTTATTTGTCGACTATACTGGAATCAAAGTATGACATTCATGGTATATGGAAAGGGTGTGTGCTTGCTATCCCGTTACTTGTACTGTCACTTAGTTCCTATATGGCCGGTAAAAAAATTGGAGATAATCAAAATGTTATGAAGAAGTGTATTTATATTGGTTTTTTAATGGCAGCTGCATCAGTCATCATTCCTTTATTTATAAAAGGGATTTACTTACTACTTCTTTGTCTCGTTATTATGGGGATAGGAATTGGTATGGCACTCCCATGTTTAGATGCTCTCATTACACAAGGGATTGAAAAGGAGCAAAGGGGAACGGTTACGTCCTTTTATAGTTCAATGCGATTTATCGGTGTAGCAGCTGGACCACCTTTATATTCTTTTTTTATGAAAGGGGCGGACCATGAAGTGTTTTATTTGACAAGTATTTTCGCTGCCATTGGTGCTGTTATAGCAATCATTTGGATTAAACCAGCAAAAGATGCAAAGACGGTAAAACAGAAACCGGAACCTACTTCATAATTTGAAAGAGAATTGCATGATGTTTTCAGTAACATGCAATTCTCTTTCGTTCATTAAGAATAAATAACTTGTTTTAACATATAAAGCGCGACACCCCATATGATGAGACCAGAAAATTTATTTAATAATAAGATTGTCTTTCCGGTTGAGTCTAGTCTTTTTAGAAATTTCCCCGCTAAAGCTAAGCTTATAAACCAAATCCAAGAAACGATAATAGTTGCAAGTGTAAAAGCCCATTTTTCACTTCCTATGTATTGAATAGAATTTGTTCCAATTACACCGATTGTGTCTAAAATTGCATGTGGATTTAATAACGAAACGGATGCTGCGAAAAGGATTTGCTTTTTTAAGGGCATACTTTTTTCTTGTTTTACATCGTTGGAAGGGTTACTTCTCCAAATAACAAAGCCCATGTATAGGAGAAAGAAAAATCCAATTATATATAATGAGTTAGTTAGCCAAGAAAAAGTAAGGAGTACAAGGGAGACACCTTGCACTGCAATTAATATGAGTAACGTATCACATATAGAGGCAGTTAATACTACAGGGGCTGCCCTCCAAATGTTTGGTTGGCTCGCACCTTGGTTAAAGACAAAAACATTTTGTACACCTAATGGAATGATAAGTCCAAATGCAAGAATGATACCATGAATAATTGCTTCACTCATCATATTACCTCCTATTTTAATTCATTATGATAGTGTATATTGTATAGAAGAAATGAAAATTTGTATCCATCCATATGGTTGGGGAGGTTACCAACCAAAAAGAATATAAGGTGATATAATGGAAAGATTCGTTTGGAAACCGAATATGTCTCTAGCGACTCCTCTCTATAAACAAATAGAAACGTATATAAAAGAAAGGATCGTTAATGGAGAATGGACCGTTGGAACGAAATTACCTTCACAAAGAGATTTGGCCCATACATTTGGTGTGAATCGAAGCACAATTGTAATGGCTTTCGATGAACTAGTTGCAAAGGGATACATTGAAGGGAATGGCAGGAAAGGAACAATTGTTGTAAATAATAATGAGAATGCTTCAACTTACGCACCCCCGCCTAATTGGCAGTCTTATGTAGAAACAGGACTTCATTATCCGAATCTCCCAGCTATTCAGGAGATTAATCAAGCTGAATTTTATCCACATGTAATTCGATTAGGAACAGGTGAGCTCGCGCCGAGTCTCTTACCTGAGAAAAAGATGAAAGAAATTATGAATAAGCTTTTAAAGTCAAATGTCACGCTTGGGTATGAAGAGCCGAAAGGAAATTTTTATTTAAGGGAAAAGATTTCCGAATACTTAAAGGGGCATGGTGTATATGTATCTCCTGACTCTATATTAATTGTTTCAGGAGCAATTCAAGCGCTGCAACTTATCTCTATGGGGCTTCTTCCAAAAGGCGCATCCATCTTATTAGAAAGACCATCCTATTTATATTCGCTTAATGTTTTTCAATCCGCAGGAATGCGTTTCATTGGAATACCAATGGATGAGAACGGTTTAAATGCATCATATATTACAAAATATAAGAAGCAATTTAATGCATCTATTTTATATACAATCCCGTCTTTTCATAATCCAACGAACTTTAGTATAAATGCGAAGAAACGAATAGAAGTGATGGAAATATGTAATGAAATTGGATTACCTATTATAGAGGACGCAGTGTATCAAGACTTATGGTTTGATGCACCTTGTTCGAAACCTTTAAAAGCCTATGATAAAAATGGAATCGTACTACATATTGGAAGCATGTCCAAAGTAATTAGTCCAGGTTTAAGAATTGGATGGATTGTTGGACCTGAGCCAGTAATTCAAAGATTGTCAGACATAAAAATGCAAACAGATTATGGTTCAAGCACTATATCCCAGCAAATTGCAGCAGAGTGGTTTACAAATGGTCTATATGATGAGCATTTGCGCTTTGTAAGAAGTGAATTGAAAAAACGAAGAGATTTTATGTTACTAATGTTAGATAAATATCTTCGTGAAATAGCAACTTGGCATGAACCAACAGGGGGATTTTATATATGGGTACATATAAAAGTACCCATTTCATATCGCAGTTTATTTGATAAAGCTCTGCAAGAAAAGGTTTTATTAAACCCAGGTACTTTATATGATAGAAGTGCAAATCAATTTTTGCGCCTATCGTATTCATACGCAACGTTAGAAGAAATTGAAATAGGTATAAAAAAACTTGCACAACTAATGAAAAAGTAAGAGGAGAAAGTAATGAAACAATATGTAATTTGCCAAATGATCAATGGAGAAAAATATTTAGCTGCTTATGCGGAGACGCAGCAAGAAGCAATTGAAAAAGCAGAACTGTTAGGATTAAGAACGGGAAATCGTTACATAGTTATTACTGCAGAAGAAGCCGAAGGGTTATCGTACCCTTAAACAATGTACGAGATTGTATAGGAAGTAAATAAGCCTAGTAATATAAGAAATTACTAGGCTTATTTACTATTAATTTGTCAAACGTTTTTGTATGCAAAATAATAATATTATGAGTCAAGTTGACGAAAAAATCGATTTGTCTTTCGGTCTTGATTTCCTTTTCTATATTCATCAATATATTGCCTAAAGTTCCAAGCTTGTAAAAATTTATTAGCAGAGTTATAACCAGAATTGTAAAGCCATTCTTTTTCTTCCTTTGTCAGTTCAAAATTAGTACTTGTAATCGTTCCTGTTGGAATTGTAATGGTTCTTGCTTTTGATTCCTTATCTAAATGACGTAAATCGTGAGCTTGCATCATTGTTTTAAATAGTCCTTTGAACATAGAAATAGGCTCGTTATAGTGAGCAGGGTCAGCTTGAATTTCATCCTTTACAAAATGAAATCCGAAAGTCGGCCAGCGAGGAGCGGTAGGTGAATCGAAGATCCAAATTGGATAATTACTTAGAATTCCTCCATCAACCATATAACAAGGCTGCTTCCATTTTGGAGTTCTCCATTTTACAGGTTCAAAGAAGAAGGGGATTGTACTACTCATTCTTACCGCCTTAGCAATAGAGAAGCGATAATTTAAAAATCCGTAGTTTGGTAAGTCGTCAGGAAAGACAACCATTTTACCATTACTAATATTAGAAGCGATGATTTTGAGTTTGTTTAGATCCGGTAAATCAGTAAATAAATGAACACCTTTTTTTCGAAGTAATTCTTCAATCCATTCTTCTATAAATACATTAGAGTATATACCTAGAGTAGTCCATGCACTTAGTCCTTTTCCGATAAAGGGGATTTTGTCAATAAAGGTTTTCTTCGTAAATTTGTTATAATCGATATCAGTTATAATGGTTTTTAGCTCTGAACAAGAATATCCTGCAGCTAAAAGTGCCGCGATAATTGCACCGGCTGATGTTCCAGCTACACGTTCCCATTCATAACCTTTTTCGGCTAACGCGCAAATTGCCCCAACATGCGCAATACCGCGCACACCGCCTCCTTCAAAAACACCATCGATCTTCATTAAACATACTTCCTTTCAAATGAAAGATTTGGAAATGGCAAAAAAGCACGTATTGTACGTGCTTTTTTACAATGGTTTTTAAGTTTACTAGCAGCCTACAAATCCGCCCCAACAGCTAGCTCCGATGATGATTAGAAGGATGAATAAAACGATTAATAAAGCGAAACCTCCGTAACCACAACCACCACAGCTACCGCCGTAACCGTAACCGCCGCAACTATATCCGTAACCCATGTGGAATTCCTCCTTATATTAAAAATAAAAATGAACGAGGGGAAAATGTACTGGAAGAACTAAAGAATTATCGTGTTTGTAGGAACAATGTATAGTATGCTTTTTTAAACTTGTTCGCGTACGAAGGATGAGCCCGTTTTTTTTGAGGCTTGTTGATTTTGTAAAGAATGAAGTATAATCTTTGTACTATGATATAAATAAGTATGTAAATGTAAGGAGAATTTATGAATAAAAAAATTGAAGTGTTAATTGATAAATATGAACTAACACACTTGAAAGAAGAACTTATTAATACTGTATTTCCTTGTATAAAAGTTGTGCCAAAGCAGCAGGAAACTGTTGCGATAGGTAGTTCGAAAATGGGAGGAGTTCCTGATTTACCAGCTTTATTTGAATATCCAAAGTATAAGGGAAATCCACTACAATTTATCGCACAATTTAACTTAAGTGATTTACAAAACGTTGGTATGGATCACAATCTTCCTAAGACGGGGATGCTGTATTTCTTTTGTATTGAAAATTATTTTGAAGAAAATGTGAATCTAACAGAAGCTGGGCGTGTACTTTATTATGATGTTCCTGTAGAGCAATTACGAAGAGAAAATGAAATACAAGCGAAATATAACCAGTGTGCAATTACTTTTGAACTGACATACAAATTACCAGAACTTTTCATTGAAGATGAGGCTGATTCAGATCGTTTCTTGCAATTACTTGAAGAGCTAATTCCAGATAACTACGATAACCATCAAATGTTTGGTGAGCCATTCTCTGTACAAGAAGAAGTGTTATATGAGACAGGAGAATATATGGGAGTAGACCCGCAGCAAATGACTCTTTTATTCCAAATTGATTCAGATCATAAAAATTGTAATATGGTTTGGGGAGAACTAGGGATGCTATATTTCTGTATTAGTAATGAAGATTTGAAAAATCAACGTTTTGAAAATACATGCTGTGTATTACAAACATGCTAATGAAAAAAGGTTGTTCTTTTAAAAAGAACAACCTTTTTATGTGAATTAGTTAATATGCATAATCTCATATGACCTATACGAAAAAGTATTGTATACTCTGAAACTATACGATACTTTTTCGTATAGTTATAGAATATAAGGAGTGACAAGATGGGAAAGACAAGTAAGTATGTGACAGCTGCCGCACTTTGTTCAACTATAGTAATGGGAGGCTTACAAGCGTCATCTGTATCTTATGCAGCTACAAATCCGACTACGGTGACAGCACAATCAGATGTAAAGTTATTAGATGATTTCAGAAAAGAATTAAAAAAACAGATTGATAATCGAGAAGAAAATATTACAATCACATATAAAACAAAAGATAGAAATGCTAGAAATATTATGGATCAATTGTATGGTGAGTTTAATAAAATTGTAGATGCTGATGAGTATGTAAAATATAATGTAGCGTCTACTAGATATTCTATTAAAGGAATGCCAGGGGACTATACGTTTACACTGCAAGTAAAATACCGTGAATCAAAAGAACAAACTCAATATGTAAAAGCTCAGGCAAAATCAATTGTTGGATCAATTGTAAAACCAGGAATGGATGAGCATGAGAAAGTAAAAGCTATTCACGATTACGTTGTGAAGCATGTGTCTTATGATACGTCTTATCAAGCGTATACAGCATATGAAGCATTAGCGAATCGTTCTGCCGTTTGCCAAGGATATACATTATTAACGTATGAGTTGTTAAAAGAGGCAGGTATTCAAAATCATATTGTAACAGGCACAGGAAATGGACAAGCTCACGCGTGGAATTTAGTGAACATTGAAAACAAATGGTATCACCTAGATACTACATTTGATGATCCAGTACCAGATAAAGCAGGGCGTGTAACTTACTCATATTTTAATATGTCTGACGAACAGTTAAGTAAAGATCATGAATGGGATCGTAGCAAATATCCAGCGGCAACTACAAGTTATTTTGGTGAATTAACAAATAAAATAAAAGCTGGTAGCTCAAAAACTATTGTATATGAGCAGATGTTAAAAGAAACAAATTTACAATACTTATCTGCAGAATACGGAGCAGAAAATTATAATGAATTTAAGCAAAAGTTGCAGCAACAGTTTGCAGCCAAACCAGAAAAAGTAGAAGTACGATATAAGCAGTCCATGGATGGAACGATGCAAGATATAAAGAAAGTATTAAATGAAATAAATTGGCCAAAAGGTGCAAAGCGTGTGTCTTATCAAGTAGCACCTTATAGTGCACTGGCGGGTTATTCATTGGCGACAATTACATTTACGTATTAAGCAATGAGAAAGAGCATCTGTAAAAGATGCTCTTTTTATATTTGTTGATCACTTTAAAATATTGGGAATTATGTGATAAAATAAAAAGGAGAGGATGTGAATGCTGAATGAACTTGTTCGAAAGTAATATTTTTACATTGATATATACTTGTTTAGTAATCGGACTTATCGTTTTGTTTTTCATATCATTTACTTTGTTTATTAGAAGAGTATTACAAAGCAGCGTTGCAAAGAAACACCACGTGATTAATATGAACCAGAAGCTAGATCGAATTATTGAATTGCTTGAAAAAGATAAGAAATAGCGATAGAAGAAGTATGAAAAGGGGAAGAGAATGGCGAATTATATAAAAGAATTACGTGAAAAAGTAGGGCATGATTATGTTTTCTTAAACTTTGCCGGTGGTTGTGTATTTAATAAAGAAGGAGAAGTATTACTGCAAAAAAGAGGAGACTTTAACGCTTGGGGCTTTCCAGGTGGCGCAATGGAGATAGGAGAATCGGCTGCGGAAACTGCAATCCGAGAAATAAAAGAAGAAACCGGGTATGATGTAGAAATAAATGAGCTTATTGGAGTGTATACAAAATATTTTCAATCATATCCAAATGGAGACAAGGCACAGTCAATTGTGATGTGTTTTTCATGCTCAATAGTTGGGGGCGACAAAAAAGTAGATGGTGATGAAACGTTGGATTTGAAGTTTTTCCCGTTAGACGACATGCCACCGTTATTTTGTAAACAGCATGAAGATTGCCTGCAAGATTTATTGGAGAAAAGAGTAGGGGTATATCGTTAACATATAAAAAAGAAGCTAAATGAGATTAGCTTCTTTTTTATGTTTTATTTCCACCAATCATCAAACATTGACGCTGGTACTTGTCTTTTATGCTCACTCACTGTGTAACGTTTTTCAATTTTCTCTGCAACGTCAGCTGGAACTGCTTTACCTTCTAAATAATCATCTAATTGATCATAAGTAATACCTAACTCTGTTTCGTCAGCTTGACCTGGTTTTTCATCTAATAAATCAGCTGTTGGCATTTTTAAGTAAAGTCGCTCGTCTGCACCTAACTCTTGTAATAATGCACGTCCTTGGCGCTTCGTTAATCCCGTTAATGGTAATAAATCTGCACCACCATCTCCGAATTTTGTAAAGAACCCTGTTACAGCTTCTGCAGCGTGATCTGTTCCGATAACAAGTAGCCCTTTTTGTCCACCAATTGCATATTGAGTAACCATACGGATACGTGCTTTCACGTTACCTTTATTGAAATCTGTTAATGATTCACCCAATAAGTTTTCATATTGATTTGAAAAAGCATCAACAGTTGAAGCAATATCAAATGCAACAGATTGATCTGCTTGAATGAATTGTAATGCTAATTGTGCATCATCTTCATCTTTTTGTACTTTATAAGGAAGACGTACGGCGATAAACGTTACATTACCACCTTCGTTACGAATTTCTTCAACTGCAAGTTGTGCTAAGCGTCCTGCTAAAGTAGAGTCTTGGCCGCCGCTAATACCAAGTACAAATCCTTTTGCGCCTGTTTTTTTTACATAATCTTTTAAGAAATCAACTCGTTTACGAATTTCAACTTTTGGATCAATTACAGGCTGAACATGTAATGCTTTCATAATCTGTTCTTGTAATGTCATTATGTTTTCCTCCTATTCATATTAAAGCGGTAAATAAGTTTATATGTATAATGGTACATACTTCTATCCTTTATTATTTCGCAAAACTAACGAATATACAATAGGATGTGTGTATGAATATGAATGTAGTCATTATAAATAAAGTACTACGTATAAGCAATTTTTTTAAACCTTTCAAAACTGTAAGGTTTTTGTCATTTGAATCGATGGAAGGTATTTCCGTACTTTACTAATATAAAAACATAGTTAGTAGAAAGAAGGGCGGAGAAGTAATATGAACATTAGAGAACTCGCATATCGGAATGTAACGCGAAATAGACGGACATACTCAGCCTATTTTTTGAGTAGTGCATTTGCTATTATGGCCTTTTTTGTGTATTCATTTTTTGCGTTTCATCCGGCATTAAGTGCAGGAGAATTGGGTCAGTACGTATTCGTAAGTATGTCTTTTGCACAGTCTATTATTTACTTATTTACATTCTTCTTTATTTTATATTCGATGGGAATGTTTTTAAAAACGAGAAAGCGTGAGCTAGGAATTTTAATGATGCTAGGTATGACGAAATATCAATTAAAGCGTCTTATCTTTTTTGAAAATATTATGATTGGAATAGGGGCAATTATTTTTGGTATTCTTTCAGGTATGTTATTTTCAGGGGTATTATTATTTGTCGCCCCGATGATATTAAAACTAGATATATCCTTATCCTATTACATACCGATGAAAGCAATTGTTGTAACAAGTATTATGTTTTTCATATTATTTATGATCATATCATTGTTTAGTGCAGGAATGATTCGTAAAAATAAAATTATGAAGTTGTTTAGAGGGTCAGCAGAGGCAAAACCGGAACCGAAAGCATCAATCATTTCTTCAATATTAGCAGTAGTATTGCTTAGTGCTGGCTATGTAGGAGCTCTTCTATCGCATGGCGCAATGGTATTTATTATGATGATTCCTGTTACAACGGTAGTTATTATTGGGACGTATTTGTTGTACAAGCAGCTGAGTGTCTTTATTATTCGATTATGTAAAAAAAGTAAACGTTTCTATTGGACACAGACTAATATTATTACGTTATCAGATTTAGCGTATCGCATGAGAGATAACGCAAGAATGTTCTTTATTGTAACCATTATTTCTACTGTAGCATTTTCCGCAATAGGGACATTAGTCGGCTTCGCATCCATGACGAAAGGGATAATGGAGAGACCAATTGCGTTTCATTACCATTCTAAGCAAGGGAATAGTAACGAATCACAACATATACAAATGATTGACAAAGGATTAAAGAAACATAATATAGCAGCTTTAAAAACTAATATTTCGACAAAGAAAACGGAGGAACAGTCGTTAAGAAGCGCCACTTTTATAAAAGAATCAGATTATAAGGAATATGCAAAGTTAACAGGAGAACCATTTAATACTGTAGCCAATAAAGAGATTGTATTTTTGTCAGCTGATATACCAGGGCCAGCGATGAAAGAAAGAAAAGAAATTACTTTACCCAATATGAATGAAAGTTTAAAGGTGAAAAAAGTTACTTCATCTTCATTGGGGAAAATATTAAGAGGAAATGTTTATGTAATCTCTAATAATCAATATGATTCATTACAAGATGGATTTATAGAGACAAAAGATTATATGTATAAAACTGAAAGAACGAAAGATGAGATTGAAATTGGTAAAGAGCTTACTCATCAAATTAAACCGTATCAAGAACAGTCAACGTTTAGTGCGGAAGAGTACGAACAAAACCAAAGTTTACAAATTGCAGGACCGATTTTATTTGTAGGTTTCTTTATTGGTATAGTATTTTTCGTTTGCGCAGGAAGTTTCCTTTACTTCCGTTTATTCTCCGATTTGGAGGATGATGTTCGCTTGTTCGAAATGATTCGAAAAGTTGGATTGACGAGCGGGGAATTATCGAAGGTAGTTACAATTCGATTGGCGCTTTTATTCTTCGTTCCAATTGGTGTTGCAACATTACATGGGGCAGTAGCCTTAACTGCGTTAGGGCAAATGTTTGAGTACTCATTGTTTAAAGAAAATACAGTTGTATTAAGTATTTTCATAGGTATTCAAATTGTATACTTCTTACTTATAAGATCCCGTTATGTAAAACAATTGAAAGAGAGATTACATATGCATTAAATGTGTTTTTTTAACTCGAGTACAAAATTTTCTAAAAAGAGGCAAGTATTGCCAAAAAGTGATAAAATGGAAAAAGCGAGGTGAAAAAATTAATATAGAGTAAGGGGGGGAGAAATATGAAAGCAACAGGAGTTATTCGAAAAGTAGACGAATTAGGACGAATTGTTATCCCTAAAGAATTACGCGATGTATTGGGAATACAAATCAAATCACCGCTTGAAATTTTTGTAGAAGCAGATAAAATCATTTTACAAAAATATCAACCTTACAATGCTTGCCAAATCACAGGTGATGTTTCAGAACAGAACATATCATTAGCAAATGGAAATATTACTGTTGGGATAGAGGGAGCGGAATATTTAGTAAAAGAGATAGAAAAGTTTTTAAACAAGAGTGAGGTTTAGTCTTAATTTATATTATTTTTCAAATTACATATCATTCTTTTAAAAGACTGTAAGAGGACCATTAATTGGTTCTCTTATTTTGGTTAGTAGTTGAACGACATGGGGTGTTACTTCCTACAAATCATAGGGAAAATAAAAAAGTAGTATAGAGTTAGTAAATGATGTTGAGAAATATTTGAAATGAAGGAAAACAAAAAGAATAAAACGAATGTTACATTTACACGTATTCAAAAGTGGTCTGAAATGAAAATAATACATTTTCAGGAGGGATTACGATGAGTAGTACAGTGAATAAACAAAAAGGTATACAATTGATTCCGTTTACCGTAAATAAGGTGGTAGAACAAGTAAATGAAATTCCACCAGGTGTACAAATGATTCACGCTCCGCAAGTATGGGAAAAGAGTGTGAAGGGGCAAGATGTAGTCGTTGCCGTATTAGATACAGGGTGTGATACTAATCATATAGATTTAAAAGATCGTATTATCGACGGAAGAAATTTCACAAAAGATTATGAAGCTGATCCAAATGTGTATCTTGATAATAACGGACATGGTACTCATGTAGCGGGGACGATTGCCGCGACTGAAAATGGTGTCGGTGTATTAGGAGTTGCACCACTTGCTAAAATGTTAGTATTAAAAGTTTTAGCGGGAGATGGTTCTGGAAGTTATGAGCAAATTATTGAGGCAATTCATTATGCTGTAAATTGGAGAGGGCCGAATCAAGAGAAAGTGAGAATTATTTCAATGTCACTTGGTGGTCCGCAAGATGTTCCAGAATTACATGAAGCAATTCAAAATGCGGTAAAGCAGGATGTTCTCGTTGTATGTGCTGCTGGAAATAATGGAGATTGCGATGATGAAACAGAGGAATTAGATTTCCCAGGTGCTTACTCTGAGGTAATTGAAGTTGGTGCTGTTAATTTAGAGCGGAAGATTGCATGTTTTAGTAATTCAAATCAAGAAATTGATCTAGTAGCGCCAGGTGATGAAATATTATCTACGTATCCAGATGGGAAATATGCTGTGTTAAGTGGAACTTCCATGGCGACGCCGCATATTGCTGGGGCGCTCGCCTTGCTCATTAAACAGTGTGAGAAAGAATACGGTCGAAAGTTATCAGAGCCGGAAGTATATGCACAACTTATTAAAAGAACTGTACCTTTAGGGTACGAACGTACATCTGAAGGGAATGGATTAATAGATTTATTAAAAGAATAGCCATATTAAAAAACATCTCATATGAATATGAGATGTTTTTTAATATGGCTTTGTCGCATGTAATACAACTTGTAACAAACCTGGGAATCTAGCATTTAAATCTTCTTCACGAATTGAAATGAAACGTTGTGTTCCTTCAAGGCGCGTGTACATAACACCTGACTCACGTAAAACTTTGAAATGGTGAGATAAAGTTGATTTCGCAATAGGGATGTTTAAAGCACCACAAGATTGTTCACTTTTCTCTAGTAACATATTTACAATTTGTAAACGAATTTGATCGCTAAGTGCATATAAGACAGAAGAAAATTGAATTTCTTCTCGATTCGGATGATAGAGTGTACGCATATTTCACCTACTTGTATAAGTTAAGATATTTGCACTATAACATATAAAGTGATATATTTCTATTGTTCAAATATATTCGAACAATAGAAATATAGGGGGAGAAAAAATGAAGTATACAAAATTGCAAAAGGCAGGACTAAATATTTCAAAGTTGGGTTTAGGTACAAATGCAGTAGGGGGACATAATTTATATGCTGATGTGAATGAAGAAGAGGGAAAGCAATTAGTAGAAGAAGCTATTCAGCAAGGGATTACATTTTTTGATACAGCAGATTCATATGGTTTTGGTAGATCAGAGGAATTAGTAGGAGAAGTATTAAAGGGAAAACGTCATGAGTTTATACTTGCTACAAAAGGTGGAATTCAACCGTTGTTAAATGGAGAAACTTATATTAACAATGAACCAAGTTATTTAAGAAATGCTGTGGAGAATAGCTTAAGAAGATTACAGACTGATTATATTGATTTATATTATTTACATTTTACAAATCCTGAAACAAGTTACATAGATTCAATCGGAGAGCTTACTCGTTTAAAAGAAGAAGGGAAAATTCGTTCAATTGGAATATCGAACGTAAACATAGAACAATTAAAAGAAGCGAACCAACATGGTCATATAGATGTTGTACAATCTCCGTACAATGTGTTAGAACGTACGGCAGAGGAAGAACTGTTGCCGTATTGTATAGAAGCGGGTATTTCATTTATTCCATATGGGCCTCTTGCTTTTGGAATATTAGGTGGGAAATATACAGAAGATTTTAAATTGAACGAAGTCGATTGGCGCCAAAATGTAAATCTATTTGAAGAAAATACATATAAGAGTAATTTTAAGAAAGTGGAAAAGTTAAAAGGGCTAGCTAAAGAAAATGATATTGAAGTGTCTCATTTAGCGTTAGCATGGTTATTAAATAAAGAAGGAATTGATACAGTTATACCTGGTGGAAAGCGGGCAGAGCAAATAAGAGAAAGTGTGAAAGCGGTAGACGTTTCATTGAATGAAAGAGTCATGAAAGAAATCCAATCTATTTTAGAAGATTAGTGAAACAGAGGGATAGTACCCTCTGTTTATATAAGGAGAAGGTCTAAATGAATAGAGTACTAGCTGTATTTTTCACGATAATGTTTATGATCGGTACAGACACTTTCTTAATTTCACCACTGTTGCCGACATTACAACAGGTGTATCATGTTTCAACCGAGTTGTCAGGATGGATGGTGAGTTCGTATGCTTTAGGGTATGCGGGATTTGCGCTTATTGCTGGTCCTATATCAGATGGATTAAACAGAAAAAAAGTGATGGTACTAGGTATGAGTTTTTTTGCAATAAGTACGTTTTTGTGTGGAATTGCACCGAGTTTTTTATGGATGCTAACATTTAGATTTTTAGCAGGTGTAAGTGCAGCTTTTGTATCTCCACAAGTGTGGGCATCCATTCCGCTCCTTATAGAGAAAAAGCAAATTGTGAAAGCAATTGGGGTTGCAACAGCAGGGTTATCAATCTCTCAAATTTTAGGGCTGCCACTGGGAGCTTATTTAGCAACGATACATTATACAATCCCATTCTATTTCATTGGTATATTATCAGCACTACTTGTTATTCTTATTTATGTTGTATTACCAGAAATACAGTCGGTTCATATAGATGGAAATAAAAAAGTGATTTTACAGCGTTATAAACAATTACTTACAGATTCAAAGGTTTCACTTTCTTATTTTGCATACTTTGTTTTTCAAACCGGAAATTTTGCTGCATTTTCATTTTTTGGTGTATGGCTTTCCATTCAATTTGGCTTACAGGTTCATGAAGTAGGTACGGCTATGCTTGTACTAGGATTAGGAAATTTAGCTGGTAATATTTTTGGCCCTAGACTTGTAAATAAAATTGGATACAATCTTTCTTTCTATGGTGGAATTGTATTTACGGCAGTGTTATATGTAATACTTCCCTATTTAAAGAATCTTATTTTTGTTGAATTCTTTTTCTTTGTTTTATTTTTTGTGACAGGAATTTTGTTTGTATTAATGATGGGACATTTACAAAACATGTCTACTATAGCACGGGGAACAGGTGCTGCCCTTGCTAACGCCTCGATGTACATTGGCCAAATGATTGGTGCGGTAATAGCAGGAATGTTATTTGCAACATCTCACAATTTTATACTAGTAGGTAGCTTTACAGCGTTATTATATGTTGTAGCTTTATTTCTGCTTAGAAAAGGTGAACACATTAGTAAAGATAATGAAAAAGGAATTGCATCATAAAGTTTTAGTAAATCAAAAAACAATTTTTTAGGATAAGTTAAAAAGGTGCTTTTTGATTGCATAGTTGCTGTATTTTTAATAATTCGTCGTTGAGCTGTATGATTGAAAAGGATTTGTAATAAAATTATGGGAAAATAAAAAACCCCTATATAGATAGGGGTTTATATATCGGCATATAGCTCCTCGGAAAAGGATATACCTAGTTTAACATATAGGAGTACTTATAATTGTGAAATAGATGTGAAAGTAATGTGAAAAATGTTGTAATAAAAAGCACTGTTTTAGCTAATGTAGCTAAAACAGTGCTTTTCTCTTTGATTGAACAGTTGCAGCATTTTCATCATGTATACCTGCATCTTTAATAATTCGTTGTTTTGCTTTATTTAATAGATGGTTTACTGCTTCGCCAAAATAGTTAGCTTCGCTTTTTGTGCGGGCTTCTCGTAAACATTTATAGTTTTCTAGCAGTTCCTCTTTTTCGGAGTTTGTTAAGAAATCTTCTATTTTCTTTTTTGTCATACGAAACACCCTTTCTCCTGACAAACGACGCAATAGAAAATATTTATTTCTCATTATAACAATAATTTTAAAAGAAAGTATACACTAACGTCGCAATAATTTGTCAATTTCTTGAATCTTCTCATCAGCTTTCCCAATTTGCGTATTTTTAGCCTGTTCGCCACCAAGAGCTTGATGTAGTAAAAAAGTTTGACCGGAAATAGCAGTTACAATGGATACTTTTATAATTTCTTTTATTGCGGTGACATCGAATAAAACGAGCCCAAGAAGTGCGGCTAGGCTACCAGTAAAAATATCAGTTAAAAATCCAAAATGAAAAAATGTTTTCAAACGGCGTGGAAGCAATAACTTACCTTGGTTATTGATTAGATGGGAAACGAAGCCGGTAATGCCACCAACGAGAACAGCGGTTAGCCATTGATACATTTCCATCGAATCCACTCCTTTTAGTGAATAAGATTCGATTATTTTATATTGATTCCTTTTAATATTTCATATAAGCATATTGAGAAAGTTTGTTTGGGTATATTTTGTATTCAAATTAATTATAACAGAAAATTTAGATAGATTTCAGTCTATTATATGAATCATTTTTACAATAATATGAATGCAGAAAGGGGTGCGTCATATGAATATAGATTATCGAATAAGAAGTGTAGATGGTTATACAAAAAAAATAGGGGAATTAGTAAGCCTGCTTGAGCATACGAGAGCTGTAACATTAGGCGAAGTAAAAAATTTATCAGTTGAGCAATTAGATTTAATTATGCAAAGCAGCGGAAATTCAATTGGCGCCTTATTAAAGCATATAGCAGCTATTGAAAAAGTTCATCAGCTTATTTCATTTCAAGATCGTGACTTTACAAAAGAAGAATTAGAAATATGGGAAGATGCACTGTATTTAGGGGAAGCGGGTAGAGCAATCTGTGGTCATGAAATACAGTATTATGTACAACTTCTACAAAGTGTTCGAGAAGAATCTCTGAAGTATTTAAGTGAACAAGGTAATGAGTGGCTCATGTCAGAAAGAAAGTGGCCTAACGGTGTAGTATATAACCAGCACTATCTTTGGTTTCATGTGCTAGAAGATGAAATTAGTCACCGAGGACAAATTAGAATGCTCAAAAACAAGTTATTTGAAAATTACGTTAAATGATGTAGCTTTTTATAGGAGAATTCCATATAATGAGAGTAATTAAAATAAGAACGGGGTGATGTATTATGGCGAAAATAACTTATATGAATAATAAATCAAATACAAAGGTGGATGGAAAGGGCGAAACGATATAAGTGAGCGCACTATCCTTCCACTTAGCTTAAACTAGGGAGGATATCAATTTGAATCAAAATATTTTAGAATCGTATGGCTGGGATTCTTTTTTTGAGGAACAAGCTGTAGAGAACTTTGAAGTAGGGCGTATTTTACTTGAGCATAAGCATATATATCGAATTATTTGTAATGATGGTGAATATATGGCAGAACTGTCTGGAAAGTTTCGGCATGAAGCAGTAACGAAGGGAGATTATCCAGCTGTTGGTGATTGGGTGTATATAAAGAAAATAGAGAATGAAAAGAAAGCTATCATTCATCGTATTTTTCCGAGAAGAAGCTCTTTTTCTAGACAAGAGGCTGGTACTCGAACGGAAGAACAAGTAATAGCAGCAAATGTAGATTATTTATTTTTAGTGAATGCACTTAATCATGATTTTAATGTTAGAAGGATGGAACGTTATTTATTATTAGCGTATGAAAGCGGTGCTATGCCAGTTATTGTTTTAACAAAGAGTAGTATATGTAATGATGTGGAACGGAAAATTGTAGAAACGGAAGCTATAGCAATTGGTGTTCCTATTTTCGTTGTTGATAGTTTAGAGCATACAGGTATTGATTCGTTGAAACAATTCGTTTCTTCAGGGAAAACAATTGCTTTAGTTGGGTCATCAGGGGTAGGAAAGTCAACTTTGTTAAATGCGCTAATAGGAATTGAGGTAGCAAAAACGGGAGATATACGTGAAGAGGATAGTAGGGGGAGGCATACGACAACGCATCGAGAGTTATTTCAATTGCCAAGTGGCGCTCTCGTAATTGATACTCCCGGCATGAGAGAATTGCAACTGTGGGAAGGAAGCGAAGCGATTCAAACAACATTCTCTGATATTGAAAAACTTGCGACAACATGCCGTTTTCGTGATTGTAAGCATGAGAATGAACCAGGATGCGCGGTGCATAGTGCAATTGATAACGGACTTATTACGATAGATCGTTTGAAAAGCTATAAAAAATTACAAAGAGAACTGGCGTATTTTATGAGAAAACAAGATGTAATCCTTGCCAGAGCAGAGCGTGATAAGTGGAAAAAGCTTTCTAAACAACATAAAAAAATGTAAAAACCAAAGGGTGCCCCTTTGGTTTTTTCTATTTGTAAATTTTATAATAATATTATTCATATATATAGACAAAGGGAATTTAATTGTTTAAACTTTACAAAGTATTCATCATAATAGGTTATGAAAATAATAATTAGGGATTGGGAAATATTCATAATTAACTCAATTTAACTTTTAAATTTGAAAATTAGGAGGTTCATAATGGATAAACTATTAAATTTGTTTCGTGATATGAAAGTAGCAAAAAAGCTATTAATTTCATTCTTTGTAATTTTAATTGCGGCTGTGTCTATTATCGGAGGCATGTCTTATCAAACAGCCAAAAAGAATTTTGAATCGCAAATTAAGAGTAGTGCCAACGACAATATAAAAATACTGGATAATTTAATCAATCAAATGATTGATGCAAAATTTAATGATGTGAATAATTTTGCACGGGTGATTCAGGGGAATATGTATCAAGGAGATAATCAGGATGAATTAAGAAAAATGTTATCTCAATATATAAATTTAAATAAAGATGTTGAACAAGTATATGTTGCCGGAAATGATAAAAAATTTGTACAAGAACCAAATATACAAATGGCAACAGACTATGATCCAACAGAGCGTTCTTGGTATAAAGATGCGGTTGCAAAACAAGGTGGTATTGTTGTTACTGAGCCATATAAGGCAAAAGGAAATGGACATATTGTCGTAACAATCGCAAAACAAACAGAAGATAAAAATGGGGTTGTTGCGCTAGATTTAAGTTTAGATAATTTATTAAAAACATCAAAGTTAATTAATATTGGTAAAAAAGGATATGCCTTCATTTTAGATGGAAAGCAAAAAATAATTGCTCATCCACAAGAAAAATCAGGGGAAAAAGCGGCTGATTCTTGGGCAAAGAAAATTTATGAAGATAATCACGGTGCTTTTTCATATTCTTATGGCGGTAGTGAAAAGAATATGGTATTTGCTACAAATGTAAAAACAGGTTGGAAAATTGGTGGGACTATGTACTCAAGTGAAGTAATTGAAGCTGCTCAACCTGTATTTTATAATATGTTAATTGTTATGCTTATCTCATTAGTAATAGGTGGAGCACTTATTTATTTTGTAACACTTTCAATTACGAAGCCTTTAAAGAGATTAGTTGTTACCTCTAAAGAAATAAGTGAAGGGGATTTAACGCAAACAATTGAAATTCATTCTAATGATGAAATCGGCCAACTTGCTAAAGGATTTAATGAGATGACGAATTCGTTACGGACGTTAATCGGAAGAATTAACGATTCAGCTGGGCATGTTGCAGCGGCATCAGAAGAGCTAACTGCAAGTGTAAGGCAAGCAAGTGAAGCGACTGAGCAAATCACAATCGCAATGGATGAAATATCAAGTGGGGCAACGACGCAAACAACAAGCGTAGAAAATGGCGCTATGTTACTGTTTGATGTAACGGAAGGAATTCAGCATGTAGCAAATAGTTCATCATCTATTAATACGGCTTCTGCACATACTCGTGAAAAAGCAGAAGATGGTGGGAAACTAGTAGGAAGAACAGTAAACCAGATGCAGTCTATTGCAGAATCTGTGTCACAATCAGATGCAGTTATACAATTACTAAATAATAAATCAAAACAAATTGGTGATATTTTAGAAGTAATTCAAAATATTGCAGATCAAACAAACCTTCTAGCTTTAAATGCGGCGATTGAAGCCGCAAGAGCCGGTGAGCATGGAAGAGGTTTCGCAATTGTTGCAGATGAAGTGCGTAAATTGGCAGAGCAGTCTAGCGTATCTTCTAGTGAAATTAGTAAATTAATATGTGAAATACAAGATGATATGGGTAAGACAGTCAAATCTATGAATCATGTAAATGAGGAAGTTCAATCTGGACTTGTTATCGCAAATGAAACGAAGCAAAACTTTGCTGAAATTTTACAATCTACAAATGAAATAGCTAATCAAATTAAGACGATGGTTGAAACGGCTAATGGAATGTCAAAAGGGGCAAATGAAGTATCTATTTCGGTAGGACAAATTGCAATGACAGCGCAAAATAATGCGACAAGCACACAAAACGTTGCGGCTTCAGCTGAAGAACAGCTAGCTTCGATGGAGGAAATTGGATCCGCAGCGGGCACGCTATCTCAAATGGCTGAAGAGTTACAAGGACTAATTGACAGATTTAAAGTTTAATAGAGAACAGACTATCCCCTAGTAGCGTTATGCCACTAGAGGGTAGTCTGTTTTATTGTGTAAAATCAAATAGGGATGTAGACTTTCTTTATGACGTTTAAAATGGCATTTTACATAATGTTTGTCGAAAAATAGAGGTATTTGTTAGCTTTGTGTATAATTATTAACGTATAGAATACAAATAAAAGGAGAGTATTATGGGAGTGTATTGGGGGACAAAAAGACATTCTTGGCTTAGTTACGTCTCATTTTGGCTAAGTATTTCATTTTTTATTGTTTTTCTAATTGAAGTGTTTATATTAAAAACACTTTCGAATAGCTCGGTACAAATTGTTAAATATTTTTATTTTATACTTGTACCAGTAAATATTTTTCTTAGTTTAAAGTTACTATTTAAGAAGAATGAAAAGAAAGCGTTACCTATTTTTAGTTTCATTGTCTCATTATTATTTGCAATTTTAATAATCGTATTAATTTTAGCAGCTATAGGGAAGTTCTTTTAAGGGGAGTGGTATAAGTCACTCTCCTTTTTTATTTGTGGTAGTCTTATTATATGTAAAAGTATGAATGCTGTGAGCTAATAAAAGCGGAGAGTAGACAATATTTGCATGGATTAAAGTCTGACGCTATTTAAACTTGTAAGAGTGTATGGAGTAATGAGGTAATATACATAATAATGGAGATAGAATTAGTTATTTTATAAGTATCTATGAAGCAAATGAATACGGTAAGAACGGTGATATATGGTACAATAGCTATGGATAGTGATAGAGATAAAGGGTATATAAAATACTCATCGTTTTTTAGTAAGAGAGGGGTTATCTTATGCTATACGAGGATTTGGAGACATTATTTCAAACAGCTCCGAAAGAAGATAGAGGCGGATGGAAATATATAATCCAAGAACAAAATGATACATATAAAATTGTTGATGAAATACTGAAAAATCAAATGAGTGTCGAATTGTATTTTAATGAATACGATGAGGTGAAAATCACTTTATATAAAGATGGAATTCCCATTACGACTATACAAAGAATTGTGATTTCAAAAGTTGAATTAGACGAAGATGAAGAAGGTATTCAATTTGTTTTAGAGCGCATGCCTAGTCGAATGATCCGGTTGCAGTTAAAGCCGTATTTAGCATTAGAGATGGGACCGTACTGGGAAGTATGTGATGATTGTGAATGAACATAAAAAAGCATCCAATAACATGGATGCTTTTTTATGTTTTTTGAAGTTGTTTAAACGCAATGATTGGAAGTATAACAATACTTACCCATCCGATGATAGGATATAGAATATGAAGTAAGTCACTGTAACCGATGTAACTAAAGCAATAACTAATTAGTAAAATGAAGAAAATAATATTGTGATTTTTCCACCCAGTAATAGATTGCATCTGTTTTGTCATTCCGAACACATTACCAACTAAAGTTGTGAAAACTTCACCGAAAATAATGAGAACGAAGAAGAAGTGAAAAGTTGCATTAAATCTTCTTATGACTTCAGCCATTGGGATGTTATATTGATAAAATTGATCGACTGATAAGATTGCTAAATGGCTGCATAATAAAATTAAAGAAAGTCCAGCACCACCTAAAATCCCACCCCAAAAAATGGCTTTTCGATCCTTTACTTCACTGGCTAATGGGACGAGAACACTTTGGGCGAGAGAAAGATTTAAGGCGACATATGTAATAGGGCTAGTAATCCATTTCATATTCCAACTCTCTGCAGGAATAGTGTTATTAATGGAAGGTGTACCGTGAAAAAAGGTTGTAATAGCAAGTCCGATAATAAAAATCATCATAATAGGTACGACAAGTGTATTTACTTCAAAAACACCTTGTAATCCGCGGCTACTTATAATGAGACAAGCGATAACTGTAATGAGAATACCGAGTTGTCTTGGTAAGCGAAGTTGCTCTTCAAATACTGCACCAGCCCCTGATAACATAACGCTCGTTACACCGAATAAAACGAGTAATAATAATGTGTTTACAACATTCCCAAATACATCCCCAAATAAATATTTGTTAAATTCTTGCGCTGAAAATGCCCCGATTTGTGATGAAAGTAACATCATCTTTGTGCCGAGCCAAATAAAAAAAAATCCACTTACACATATGCCAATTGTCCCGTATAATCCATTCACTGTGAAAAATTCAACAATTTCTCGTCCAGTAGCAAATCCAGCTCCAACGACAGTTCCGATATAAGTAGCAGCTACTTTCTTTGCTACTTGCCATTGTTGATTGTCCATGTTATCCCTCTTTCTACTATGATGAGCTTGATGTACTATTATGCATATGTATGAGCTTGGACAATTAGACGTATGAAGTGTTTGAAAAAATACATGAATTAAATGATATTAGGGAAGTATTAAAGGTGTTAAAACTTTGTTACATATAAGCCGATTGTTCGAAAGGAAAGGGAATGTATGGTAAAATGTAATTAGGTTATTAAAAGATAAACATTACAAAATGATAAGAGGAGTGGATTGTATGAGTACGAAAACAAATGTTGTTGAAGTATTAAACAAGCAGGTAGCAAACTGGAATGTGTTATATGTGAAATTACATAATTATCACTGGTATGTGACAGGGCCACACTTCTTTACATTACATGAGAAATTTGAAGAGTTTTATAATGAAGCTGGAACGTATATTGATGAGTTAGCAGAACGTATTTTAGCTTTAGAAGGTAAACCATTAGCGACAATGAAAGAATATCTCGCAACATCTAGTGTCAGCGAAGGGACAAGCAAAGAATCTGCAGAAGAAATGGTGCAAACATTAGTGAATGATTATTCTGCACTTATTCAAGAATTAAAAGAAGGTATGGAAGTTGCGGGCGAAGCTGGCGATGAAACATCAGCTGACATGCTGTTAGCAATTCATACAACATTAGAACAACATGTATGGATGCTAAGTGCATTCTTAAAATAACGATAAAAAATATAAAGAAACCCATTGAAAAATTATTTCAATGGGTTTTTTTATGATTTTTCAGTTTTCTTTTATGCTATAATATAGTAAAAAGGAGGCGATGCGATGTTTCGCTTTTTCAGAACTGGAAAAGAAGAGCGGGAAATTACGAAAGATGAATTAGAACAAGCGATGGCTCAGTTTTTAGAAACGAATGCTAATATCGTTTATACAGTATTAGTAAATGAAGATTATACAGTAAATTATGATTTGTTAAAACCGTATTTACCTGCATTTCCAACAAATGATTTTCTCATAACGAAGGAAACGCTTGAGGTATTTGAACATACAGCAGAAAATTTAAACCTAGTGAAAGAAATTGATGTCGTACAAAAGGCAGTAGATCAATACGTAACAGAAAAAGAAATGTTCCCAATTGTTGAAGGTAGCGAAGATCGCCTCATATGCGGAATGAAACTAGGACCTTACTTAAATCGTAGCTTAAAAAGAGACTTATATATTTCAGAAAAACATTATTTAGTTTCAAGTAAACCAGATAGAAAAAAACAAAAGAGCGGGTAGACGTAATGAAAACAACAATACATATATTGTTGTCTTTTTTTTGTTTGTTAAAATATTGACTTTTCAGTTTATTAATATTTATATTAAATGTATTGGACAGAGAAGGATAACTATTAAGTATCATTCGGAGAATAAGATATTGCTAGGGCGAGTTATATAAAATCTTCACAAAGTGGTATAAAGATTCGCAAAATAAATATTATAAAAAGTTTCGGGGGAATTGGTACATGAAAAATAGTATGACTTACATTCAATTATTAAATGAAACGTTACGTTGTTATGCAAATAAAGGAAGTTTTGAAGCGTACAATTATATAATGGAAAACGCTACAGGTGTAATAGGGAATGAGGCGCAAATATATAATTTTAAGTATGCGCTCGCAAGTGCATCAGGACTTGAAAAAGAAGCATTACATTTAATGAGGAAGGCCATTATAGAAAAGGGATTCTGGTATGGAAATGAATATTTAATTTCCGACGAAGATTTAAAATCACTACATAAATTTAAAGAATTTCATACAATGGTGCAATTATGTAAAGAAAGAGAAGAATTAGCACATAAAAAGGAAAGACCAGATGTGAAATATATATACAGCAAGAAAGAGGGGAAACTACTACTTACATTACATGGTGACCAAGAAAATATTCAAATAGTAGAGCCATATTGGAAATCAGTTTTGGCACAAGATTACACGTTAGCTTTACCACAGTCTTCACAAATTCAGTTTTCAGATGGATTTGTTTGGGATGATATAGAGAGAGGGAAAGAAGAATTAAAAGAGCATTACAATAAGTTTATAGAAAATCATACAGTAGAAAATGTGATAATTGGTGGTTTTTCTGCAGGGGCAAGAGTAGCTTTATATACGATTTTACAAAAAGATATAGATGTAGATGGTTTTATTTTTATGGCACCATGGCTTCCTGAGATTGAAGAATGGGATGAGTTGCTAAGAGTGCTGCAGGATAAACATATAAAAGGATATATAGTATGCGGGGATCAAGATGAAGATTGTTTCGAATCCACGCAGCAATTTGTACGATTATTAAGAGATAAGAATATAGAACATAAGTATAAAGTTGTGCCTAACTTAGATCATGATTATCCTATTAACTTTGATGAGCTATTAAAAGAAGCTATTGAATATATAGGAAATAAAAACAATAAGTAGTAAGAAAAAGAGATGCATCATATGTGATGCATCTCTTTTTAGAGTTATAAATTAAAAGCATTTGCTAGTAAGCGATAAGACTTTAATTTATGTTCAAATTGATGGGTAATCGTGACAATCATAAATTCGTCAGTATTGTATGCTTTGCTTAAGTTTATTATTTTTTCTTTTACAGAAGACGGATCACCAACAATCATACGTTGACGATTTTCTTTTATACGGAATAAATCATAAGCACTGTATGAATAATTTTGAGCAGTTTCAATAGAAGGTGTACCAGTAGTTCGTTTTCCTTGCTCTAATAATAAGATTGATAAATCTAAACTAGAAGCAATTTTTTCCGCTTCTTCATTTGTTTCTCCGCATATAACAAAGATGGCAACGATTGAATTAGGCTTATCTCCTAAAAATGAAGGCTGAAATTGTTCTTGGTAAGCCCTCATAACTTCAGGGCCTCCGAAGCCATTAATAAATTGTGCAAATGCGAAAGAAGCTCCGTTGTTTGCAGCAATTTTAGCGCTCTCTCCGCTAGAACCGAGCATCCACATTTCAGGAGATGTTGGGATAACTGGAGTAGCTTTTAAGTTTGCATAGTGATGGTTTTCTGGTATTTGATCATGTAAGTACATTGCAACGTCTGCAATTTGTTCTGGATATTGATCAAGTGAGACCATTTTCCCTTCTTGAAGTGCGCGAGTTGCTATTGGCATACCACCAGGAGCTCTACCAACACCGAGATCGATGCGGTTCGGATACAGTGCTTCTAGAACACGGAAATTCTCAGCAACTTTATATGGGCTATAATGTGGTAACATAACACCACCTGAACCGACTCTAATACGGTCCGTTTTTGCTGCAATATGAGAAATAAGTATTTCTGGACTTGAACCAGCTAAGCTTACGGAATTATGATGTTCGGATACCCAAAAACGTGTGAATCCGAGTTTTTCAACTTCTTGTGCAAGCGTAACTGTATGTGAAAAAGCTTGGGCTGCTGTGCTACCATCTGAAATAGGTGATTGGTCTAATACACTTAACTTGATCATAGAATATACCTCTCAATCTTAATGTACATCCTATTATATATTTACTTATGAAAAATGCGTAGTGAAATGCTCAAAATGAAAAGCGGATAATCCTATTTCCACTTTTAACGAGAAAATCCGCGTTCATAATGATTCATTTCGACCAGATTTAAAATATATTCATAGTTGTCAATTTCACATTTTAGCTGTTCACGTTCTTTTTCAGATAGTGTTATATTGCTAAGTTTTTTACATAAGTTTTGTTTCTTTAATTCTAAATGCTTTTTTGTAGCGTGGTAATCATAAGTATGTTTCATTTTTTAGTCACTCCTTCGTTGCGGTTGCTATATTATACGAAGCATAAAGAAATATGAAATCTGTCTCTTATGTACTTTTAGTGAATATTCAAATTGCAATGGTGTTATGTTTATGGAGATTTATGAATAAAATGCACTAAACCACTAACGTCCATTTGATGAAGTAAGGGGTGGAATTGTGCAGAAAGATATAATGTATAACACTGAAATGGATGAAGCGTTAAAAGTTATAGATAAAGGATTGAAGAAGACGATAAATCCAAAACAAATTATTGTAGTGGGAGCTGGTATGGCTGGATTAGTTTCAGCATCTTTATTAAAGGCTGCAGGACATGATGTGAAAATTTTTGAAGCAAACAATCGGGTAGGTGGCCGTATAGAAACGGTTAGAATGGAAGATACCGGATTATATTTAGATGTCGGAGCAATGAGAATTCCGTATTCGCATACATTAACGATGGCTTATATAAGAAAATTTGGGCTACAGGTGAGTCCATTTATTAATAGAAATGAGACGGATATTATATACGTAAATGGACGAAAAACGACGTTGAAACAATATGAAAAGGATCCAAGTATTTTAAGGTATCCTGTGGAAATGAATGAAGTGGGAAAAACGTCTGAAGAACTATTGTTATTAGCAGTACAGCCGATAATAAATTTTATTAAAAGAAATCCAGAGAAAAATTGGGATGTTGTAGTGAAGGACTTTGGGAGATATTCCACAGGACAATTTTTGAAGTATCACCCTTATCAGTATAATACTTACTTTTCGCCAGTAACAATTGAGATGATTGGTGTTCTATTAGATTTAGAAGGTTTTTTGGAACGATCGTTTGTAGAGACTTTACGCTTTCTATACATTATGCAAGAGGAGAGCGGATTTTGTGAAATTGTGGGCGGGAACGATAGATTGCCAAAGTCATTTTTACCGCAATTAGAAGAGAATATTATATATAATCAAAAATTAATGAAGCTACATCAACACGATAATGGTGTGACAGCTTTCTATCGGAACGAGGAAACTTTTGAATATAGTAGTATTACAGGAGATTTAGTTATTGTTACCATTCCGTTTTCGACAATGCGTTTTGTAGAAGTAGATCCGTTTGATTCTATATCTCATGAAAAATGGAAAGCAATTCGTGAATTACATTATATGCCTGCGACGAAAATAGGAATTCAATTTAAAAGCCGATTTTGGGAAGAACAAGGACAATTAGGTGGCAGAATTATAACAGATTTGCCAATTCGTTATGCCTATTATCCAAGTTATGGAATTGGTGAGAAAGGACCGGCTATGATGTTAGGTAGCTATACATGGTCTTATGACGCATTGTTATGGGATGGTTTATCAAAAGGTGATCGTATTTATTACGCATTACACAACTTAGCAACAATATTAGGTGGTCAAGTGTATGATGAGTTCATATCTGGAATATCAAAAAGCTGGACATTGGATCCGTATGCGCTTGGAGGATTTGCACTTTTTCAAGCAGGTCAAGAATCTGAGCTGCAACCAGCGATTGTCAAACCAGGGGGGAGAATATTCTTCGCTGGAGATCATACAACGCTATATCACGGATGGATTCAAGGTGCGATTGAATCTGGAATTCGTGTAGCGGCGGAAGTGAATGAGTAAAAGGTTTTCAATTCAGAAAATTCTTTACTATATAACTTGAGATGGATATTATTATATATAAAAGAATTATGGGGAGTGTTTACAGTGAATCCGTTATTATTCGATTTTCCTTCTGAATTTTATACTGACAGGCTTTTTATTCGAATGCCGAAACCAGGAGATGGTAAAGTTGTATATGATGCAATTCAGGCTTCAATACAAGAACTAAAACCTTGGATGGTGTTTGCACAAAAAGAGCAAACAGAGCAAGAAATAGAAGAAAGTATTAGAAAATCACATATTCAATTTTTGCAACGTGAGGATTTAAGATTACTAGTATTTTCGAAAGAAACAGGTGAATTTATTGCTTCAGCCGGATTACATCGTATTAATTGGGATATACCTCAATTTGAAATCGGATATTGGATTGATACAAGGTTTAGCGGAAAAGGCTATATGGTAGAGGCTGCGAAAGGTATAACGGATTATGCTTTTTCTGAATTGAAAGCAAACCGTGTAGAAATTCGTTGTGATTCTTTAAATAAGAAGAGTAGAGCGATACCTGAGAAATTAGGCTTTAAGTTAGAAGGTACGTTAGAAAGTGCGAGTGTTACGGTAGATGGAAACGGATTAAGGGATATGTGTGTATTTGCCATGACTAGAAATACATATGAAAAAGAAGAGCTGTAAGAAAACAGCTCTTCTTTTTATGCATTATGGTACAGGATGCCCATTAGAGCTTTCGAAAATTGTAAACCATTGTTGACGGTCTAAGTTAACGTTTGTAGCAAGAGCAGCCGTTTTTACGCGATCTAATTTACCAGAGCCAACGATTGGCATCATATTAGCTGGATGAGCAAGTAACCAAGCATACATAACCGTATCGATACTAGAAACACCTAGCTCAGTAGCAACTTTTTGCATAGTTTCACGTACACGTACGGCGCGTTCTGATTGACCAGTAAAGATTTCCCCACCAGCAAGAGGTGACCAAATCATTGGATTGATTCGTTTTTCTTGGCATAAATCAATTGTCCCTTTTTCAAAATGCTCAAGCTGCAATGCAGAAACTTCAATCTGGTTCGTAATAAGCGGGAAATCTAAGTACGAACTTAACATATTAAATTGTGAAGGTAAGAAGTTAGATACACCGAAGTGACGAACTTTTCCTTCTTGTTTTAATTGTGAAAATGCTTTTGCCACTTCATTTGGATCCATAAAAGGATCGGGACGATGAATAAGTAATACGTCAATATAATTTGTATGTAAATTTTTAAGTGATGCTTCTACACTTTGCATAATATGCTCTGCACTAGTATTGTAGTGAGCAACATATCGCTCTGGAAATTTCGGTGATGGGGGAGCGATTCCACACTTTGTAATAATTTGCATGTTTTCTCGTAAGGAAGGCTTTAATTGTAAAGCTTCTCCAAACAATCCTTCACACGTATATCCGCCGTAAATGTCAGCGTGATCAAAAGTAGTAATTCCCATATCCATACAATCTTCAATGAAAGAAAGTAATTCTTGTTTTGTCATATTCCATTCTGCTAAACGCCAAAATCCTTGAATAATACGAGAGAATTCTAGCGTTTCATTCATTTGAACTCGTTCCATTATAAGTACCCCCTTGATGAATAATATTGTTTTGAAAAGGCTTTCTTACTACATGTTATTATATAGTTAATTAGGTGTACAGACAATAAATATGTTTTGCTATAAAAACGATTTTTTCTATCATGCCTTTCGAGAGGACTCCCATCTCTAAACGTAAATGAAGGTGGTGAGGTGAATCGAAAGAAATATTTTATTTTTGAGAAAAAACGGAAACGTATGTTCTTTTTTGCTATAATATCCTTAACAAGGAGGTGAATAAAATGGCAAAAGAAAATCCATCAAACTATAAAACTCTTCAAATCTGGATAAAAAAAGGGCATCGTATGTATTCTTATTTTCAAGAATGTTGTCATAACGCTAAGAATATGTACAACACCACAAACTTTTATATACGCCAGGTGTACACTGGATTAACACAAGAAAAAGAGTTGCAGCCTTTGCAAAAAGAAGTTCTGGATAATATTCATAAAAATATTGGGAAGATGAATGACACACAACGCCTTGCCTATCGGAAGAAATTGGGAAAAGAGGAAGTGAAGCCTAAAGAAGAACAGAAAGAGATTACATGTAATTTGTTTTCAGAACCTAATTTTGAAAAACCTTATGTAGATTACAACTTTCTAGATGCACTATTTAAGGCTATGATTCAAAATGATTATCGAGCTTTGCCTACGCAATGTAGCCAGTCCATCATGAAAGGTTTGTTCCAAAATTGGAAATCTTTTTTTGCTAGTTTAAAAGACTATAAAAAGAATCCAAACAAATATGATGGAATGCCTAGGATTCCAAAGTATATTCGTTCTTCTGAAAAAGAGATTCTGTATACAAACCAAGATTGCATCATTAAAAACGGTAGATTTTTAAAGTTTCCAAAGACGAAATTGCAATTAAATATTGGGAAACTGGGTTTCACTGAAGGTAAACTGAAACAAGTTCGTGTGATTCCAAAATACAATGAATATGTAGTGGAATTGGTAATTGATGTTCCTTCTGAACAACAAATGATTGAAGCGAATGCTCGTTATATGAGTATTGATTTAGGGATTGATAACCTTGCAACCATCGTAACAAACACAGGTATGAAACCTGTCCTTGTTAAGGGCAAACATGTCAAAAGCATAAATCAATATTACAACAAAATGAAGAGTCATTTTACAAGCATTCTTAGAAATGGAAAACAAACGAATGAAGGACCTTTTACTTCTAAAAGGATAGAAAAACTTCATCAAAAACGTTACTTGAAAATAAAAGACGTCTTCCATAAAGTTAGTCACCACATCGTAAAACTAGCTCAAGAAGAAGAAGTTTGTAAAATCGTTATTGGTCAAAACAAAAGTTGGAAACAAGAAACGAATATGGGAAAAAGAAATAACCAATCGTTTTGTCATATCCCGCATAATTTACTGATTCAAATGATTACATACAAAGCAAATGCTGTAGGCATTCAAGTTGTTGTAACTGAAGAATCATATACATCGAAAGCAAGTTTTCTGGATAACGACTTCATTCCAACGTATGGAGAAAATGACCAAAATACAACTTTTTCAGGAAAACGAATAAAGCGCGGTATATATCGTTCAGCAAATAAAACTTTAATTAATGCAGATGTAAATGCTGCGGCTAACATTTTACGAAAAGTAATCCCAAATGCATGGACAAATGGGATAGAGGGGTTAGGCGTGAAACAGCTCGCTAATGTGTTAACTCCCCTGACGTTAATCGTCCGTTAGGTCGAAACGTTAGAAACCCCCACTTCAAGCTTTGTTAAGTGGGGGAGTGTTCATATGCTATAATGTAGAAACATATAGGTATAAGGAGAGGTACGAAATGATTCCAGTAACAATATTAACTGGTTTTCTTGGATCAGGGAAAACGACTTTATTAAATCGTATTTTATCAGAAAATCACGGTAAGAAATTAGCGGTGATTGTAAATGAAATAGGGCAAATTGGCATTGATAATCAGTTGATTATGAATGTGGAAGAAGAAATTATGGAAATGACAAATGGATGTTTATGTTGTACTGTACGTGAAGATTTACTCGTCGCTTTAAAACAATTACTGGACGTAAAAGCAGAAGGGAAAATGGATTTTGATGGTTTAGTAATTGAAACGACTGGCCTTGCAAATCCAGGGCCGATTATTCAAACATTCTTTTTAGATCCAGTCATCCAATCTGCTTACCAAATTAACGGTGTTGTAACGGTGGTAGATAGTTATCATATACATAAACATTTTGAAAAAGGATTAGAAGCAAAAGAGCAAATTGCGTTTGCTGATGTCGTTTTAGTAAATAAATTAGATTTAATTGAAGAGAATGAGAAAGAAAATCTCTTGCATGAAATTCAAGGGATTAACCCGACTGCAAAGTTAATTGAGGCGACTAACTGTGAGGTAGATATACCATCTTTATTACAAATCCAAACGTTTAAAACGAAAGATACGTTGCAAATTTACCCTCATAAAGAACATAACCACTTAGAAGGTGTGAAATCATTTGTATTACGTGAAGAACGTCCGCTGGATTTACAAAAGCTTAATGAGTGGATGTCAGCTGTCGTTCAAGAGCTAGGGGAATATTTATATCGTTACAAAGGAATTTTATCGATAGACGGAGTAGATAAACGTATCGTTTTCCAAGGCGTACATACGTTATTTGCTGCTTCGTATGATAGAGAGTGGCAAGAGGGTGAAGAGCGAGTAAGTGAAGTAGTTTTTATCGGAAGAGATATTAATAAAGAGTGGTTCCAAGAACATTTCGAGGAGTGTGTGAAATAAGTCTGCGTAAATTGCAGACTTATTTTTTATGAACATTCTATTAGATTGCAAAACAGAATTAAATAAGGGAAAGAAACTAAAAATTGATACATGTATAATAAAAAGCCTGTTTTCACAGGCTTGTATTTTCGTCTATTAGTAACTCCATTACAACACCTACAACTGGACCTTCATCATCAATATCCCCATTTAAGCGGAAACCAAATGATTCATACAGTCCCATTGCAAGTTTGTTGTCTGGATGTAAACTTAAGTAAATTATTTTGCATTCAAATTTTTCTTGTAAGAATTGAATGAGTAAGCGAAGGAAACGTTTTGCGTATCCTTTTCCTTGATATTGTTGGTCAATCATAAAGCGATCGAGCCAGACACTTTTATATTTTACTGAATACCATCCATACATTGCGTATCCTACAAGTGTTTCTCCATCATATAAACCTACTGACGTTCCGTTTCCTTCATATAATGATTCTGCTAAAGAAAACGCGTTACTTTCAATAAATTGTTGCTGATCTTTTGCGACGTCTAAAGCAACTACTGAACGCCAATTTTTTGCTGTTACTTCACAAATGTGAAGATTCATAATTCCAACTCACCTTCTAAATTAATATAGCTTTAAAGCTAATATGGATAATTTTACTTGTTATTTTGGTCAAGTCAAGGATAAATACATAAAAAGGCAGCTGAATACTAGATTCAGCTGCCTAGAAAATATAATGGATTAGTTTGTTGCTTCTTTCAATGTATTTACGTTTTCTTCCATTAAAGTAAAGTAATCTTTATTATTTTTTGCATCATCTTCAGAAATAGTAGCTAAGTGATTTAAGCGTAAAACTTTTGTACCAGTTTCTTTTTGAATAACAGATGCTACTTTTGGAGTAGAGAATGTTTCGAATAAAATATATTTTAGATTATGTTCTTTTACTGTTTTTGTAATGTCAGCAAGCTGCTTTTGAGATGGTTCATCAGAAGCTGAAATTCCAGCGATAGGAATTTGTTTTAGGCCGTATCGTTGTTCCCAATAACCATAGGCAGCATGAGAAACTAAAATTTCTTTCGTTTTTGCGTTCGCTACAGCTGCCTTAAATCCATCGTCTAAATCAGTAAATTTAGTTTGAAGTGCTGCAAAGTTTTTTTCGAATTCTTGTTTATGTTCAGGTTGTAATTCTACAAGTGCATTTTTAATTTTTTCTGCCTGTTTCATTGCTAGAGTAGGATCTAACCAAACATGCGGGTCTTTATCGTGATGATGTTCATCTTCTTTATGGCCATCTCCATGATCATGATGCTCTTCTTCAGTAGAAGCACGAAGCTCAATACCTTTAGATGCATTTACAATTTTAACATTTTCTTTTTGTAATGTTTTTTCCATTTTTTCAGCAAATGGTTCTAATTCAGCGCCGTTATAAACGAATAAATCGGCTTTTGCAACTTGTACTGTTTGTTTTTGACTTGGTTCAAATGTATGTGAATCTGCACCAGGTGGGTAAATCGCTTCAACATTTACATAGTCGCCACCGATTTTCTTTGCGAAATCAGCAAGTGGGAAAATCGTTGTATAAACTGTTAGCTTTCCATCTTTCTTGGCATTACTTTCTTTTTTATTTGAGCAGCCAGCGAAAATTAAGGTAAAAATAAGTAAGAATGAAAATATAGTCAATCTTTTAGGCATGAATTTCTCCTCTTTTCTTTTTTACGGATATATTTTCTCCAATTATAGAAGAAAAATATCATTTTAATACAAAACGGAATAATTACGTTTTAGTTTGCGAACTTAGTATAATACATCTTTAATAAAGTTGCAATAAATAATAATCATTCCGATTTGTTTTTGTTATAAAGTTGTCAAATATAGGTGTATTATTTTTGCAAATGCATGCATATGTGACAACGATGTTTTCATATATTGAAAAGGAGGTAAAGAGGGGGATGAGCGCTTGGGTTACTTAATGGAAGCTATTTTATTAATATTAGCGGTAGTATTGCCATTATCTTTTGTATTAATTTTTTTAAAAAGATTAATAAGTAATTTAGGGGACGCTACAACAATAACGAAATTACAAGAGAGAGATGAGAAAAAAGAGTGAGTAGAGCACTATGCGTACGCATAGTGTTTTACTTGTGGTAAAATAAGAGCAGGAAACTCCTAAAGGTTGTATTTTACTGAAGGAGAGAAAAGTAAAATAAGAGGTATATGCATATATGAATAAGCGAACAGCGTTAATACTTGGTGCAAGTGGTTTAGTTGGACAAGAGATAACGCGTCTATTACTTGAATCAGATTACTACGATTCGGTTACTATTTTTGTAAGAGAGCCAATGCAAATGCAACATGAGAAGTTACAGCAGAAACAAGTTGATTTTTCGGTATTAGAGGAATATAAAGAGTTCTTTGCTGTGGATGATGTTTTTAGTTGCTTAGGAACAACAATAAAAAAAGCAAAAACAAAAGCAAATTTTAAAAAAGTAGATTATGAATATACGTTACGAGCTGCGTGTTTAGCTGAAAAACAAGGGGTGCAAAATTTCCTTGTTGTGTCTTCTATGGGAGCGAATCCTAAATCATTTTTCTTTTATTCACAAGTGAAAGGAAAAATGGAAGAAGAATTGCAAAAGTTAGTGGTCGGTGGTATTCACATTTTTAGACCATCATTATTAGTAGGAAACCGACAAGAATTTCGTTTCGGCGAACGAATGGCTGAAAAGTTATCTCGTATTATTCCTTTTATTTTTAAAGGGGCTTTCAAAAAGTATAAACCAATTTCAGCTAAAGATGTGGCGAAAGGTATGTATATAACCGCGCTGCGAGAAGAATCGGGTATCCATACTTATAATTCAAATGAAATTACAACGATAGAATAAATAAAACCGAGAAGAATGACTTTTACTGAAAGACGAAGGAAATAGGGTTTTAGTCTTGGATTAACAGTAAATACATGTTGTTTAACACTTATACTAAAATGAAAGAAGAGTGGGGAATCCACTTCTTTTATCACGCCAATTTATGATCTTAATTCTATTTTTATCCCTCATACGTCCCAAATACGCCTGATTTTATGGTACAGAAATGTTAAAAGAACATAAATCTGAGATGATCCGAATGTCAGCTGATGCGATTCAAAAGCTGAAAGAAACAATTTCAATAGATGCCTCTATTGCTAGGGAAAATGACATTTTCTTATCCAAAATTGTGGTTGTGGTAATTGGTTTAGGATTAAAATTATGCTTAAAAAACAAAAAAGATATGGGTTTCTAAATAAAATTTGAACTTTAAGATTAGGTTAGATTAGAAATGGATAATTAGTCCTTTGATCTAAAATATTTTTTTGGGAGAAAATTAATGATATTTTATTAATAGTAAAGTTCTTGCTCTAATATGTTTGCCAAACGTAGATAAAGTATGTTTAATCAATATTCGGAATGAAAACTCTAGATTTTCTATGTTACATAGAAAATCTAGAGTTTTTTTATAACCTATAATTACATAAGTTTTATCATTTTTGCACCAGAAACGATAATCCCTACATTTATCAGCCCATTTGGTTAAGGCATCGAATAGACCTTACGTTTACCATCGCGATTTCTGATAACTTACATGTAGAGGTATCACTCAATATAACAAAAATGTAATGTTAATGAAATGTAATTCCACCGATACTATTAATGAAATTATATAAAATGAAGGGGAGTTAAAGAATTTTTATAATGAAAAAGGAGAAGTATTAATGCGAAATATATTAAGTGTAGAAAAAATTGAAAAATATTATGGTAATAAAGATAATGTAACAAAGGCTATAGATAATATTAGTTTTAAGGTAGATGAGGGAGAATTTGTTGGGATAATGGGGCCCTCAGGAAGTGGCAAAACGACATTACTTAACTGTATATCAACGATTGATAATGTTACGACGGGAAAAATAATAATCAATAATAGTGACATTACTCGGTTAAAATCAAAGTCACTAGACAAGTTTAGAAAAAATGAATTAGGGTTTGTATTTCAGGACTTTAATTTATTAGATACTCTTACTGCTTATGAAAATATTGCCCTAGCTTTAACTATAAAAGGTGAGGAAAGTTCAAAAATTGATGGCAAAATACAAGCAGTTGCAAAATATTTAGACATTGAACAAGTATTAAGCAAATACCCTTATCAAATATCAGGTGGACAAAAACAAAGGGTTGCTTCGGCAAGAGCTATCGTAACAGATCCATCTTTAGTACTTGCAGATGAACCAACAGGTTCGTTAGATTCTAAATCAGCTAGATTATTACTCGAAAGATTTGAAAGTCTTAATAAGGATTTAAAAGCTACAATACTTATGGTTACTCATGATGCATTTACAGCAAGCTATGCTCGTAGAATTCTTTTTATTAATGATGGCAAAATATTTATCGAGTTGGTAAGAGGAAATGATTCCAGAAAAGAATTCTTCACTAAAATTATCGAAGTTATAACCCTTCTTGGAGGTGACGATAATAATGTACTCTAAGATTGCTATTGGGAATGTAAAGAAAAGTTTTAAAGATTATGCGATATATTTCTTAACACTAACACTGGCTGTTTGTATATTTTATAGCTTTAACTCAATAGAATCACAAAAGGCACTTATGGAAATTAACGCTTCAGATAGAAAGTATGTGCCAACAGTAATGAACGCTATCTCAAATGTGTCAGTATTTGTATCAGTAATATTAGGTGGTTTAATATTGTATGCAAATAATTTCTTAATTAAAAAACGTAAAAAAGAATTAGGAATATATATGACTTTAGGTATGGGAAGAAGAAACATATCCAGAATATTAGTAACAGAGACATTTCTAGTTGGCGTTATATCTTTAGTGAGTGGACTTATAATAGGTATTGGAGTATCGCAGGGATTATCTACATTTGCATTAAAGTTATTTGAATTGCCCATCAATAAATATAAATTTATAATTTCAACAAGTGCTATAGGTAAAAGCGTATTATACTTTGGAATCATGTTTTTGCTTGTTATGTTATTTAATATATATGTTGTTTCTAAATACAAAATAATTGATATGTTAACAGCAGGTAGAAAAAATGAAGATGTAAAATTTAGAAATCCTCTTATCTATGTAATCACATTTATTATGTGTGTAGCATCACTTGGATATGCATATGTGACTGTACTAAGGATTGGATTGAATTATCAAAATCCTATGCTCGTGGTATCAATCCTTCTTGGCATATTAGGTACATTTCTGTTTTTCTTTAGTTTATCTGGATTTATATTATATGTTGTAAAGAAGAATAAAAAAGTCTATTTTAAGGGTTTAAATATATTTATCATCAAACAAATAAATAGTAAGGTTAATACAAATTTTATATCCATGTCTGTAATCTGTTTAATGTTATGCATCACAATGGTGGCTTTATCTACAGGAATCAGCTTTAACAGAATGATGGACGCAACAACGAAAGAAGTAACACCATTTGATGCCAGTATTACGTTGGAGAATAAGGATGAAAGTTATACTATAGAAGAAGTATTAAAGAAAGCTAATTTTAAAATAAGTAATAACGAAAAATATATATCTTATAATGTATATCGAACAGGGATGGAAGTGGTGGACTTTGTACCAGAACTTAAAGATTATAATATGAGTATAGATTTTATTAAAGTATCTGATTATAATAAAATTTTAAATCTTAAAGGTGAAAAGGAAATCACTTTAAATAACAATGAAATTTTACTTTTATCAAATGAAGGCCGGTTTGTTAATTCGACAAATGATAGATTAAAAAATAGCAATAAGATTAATATTAAAGAAAAAGAATATTCGGTAAAAAACGCTAAAGTTATACAAGAGAATCTTTACACTTCTGATGTGCGAACTAATTACTTCACAATCGTTATAAATGATGAGTTTTTATCAGGCTACAAAATTACTGAATCCGTACTTAATGTAAATTATTTAGATGGAAATAGAAAAGAATATAATAAAAAATATGATAACGTTGCACGGGGCTTTTATGACGAAAATGGCCCGAAATTAAATATTAATCGTATAGCTGGCAAATCAAAGGATGAAGTTTGTGCAGAAAGTAAGGGATTGAAAACTATCATACTGTTTATTGGGATATATATAGGTATTGTATTTTTAATAACGAGTATGGCTGTATTAGCTCTTCAACAATTATCAGAAGCCAGTGATAGCATAGATCGATATAAATCATTGAAGAGAATTGGTTCAAACGGAGCAATGATCGACAAAACGATTTTTATTCAAACTTTCGTATACTTTAGTCTTCCAGTTATTCTTGCCCTAATTCATTCTGTAGTTGGAATTTATGTAGTCAATGATTTTATTAACGCATTTCAACAAACAGAAATTATTTTACCAGCATTGATGACTGGCTTAGTATTTCTTGTAGTGTATGTAGGATATTTCTACACGACATATGTCGGGTATAAAAATATTGTAAAAAGTAATACTTAATTTTATAATGCTCATTAAGGCTATTACACTTTGTTTCTCAAGATGTAATAGCCTTATATTCTATATAGGAAGGGAAAAATCATGAAAAAAATCATTCTGATTGAAGATGATGAAATCATCAGAGAAGAATTACAACATTTTTTTATAAAGTATGGATATGAAGTAAAGGCTCCTACTGATTTTAATCATATTATCGAATATATAGAAATTGAGAATGCAGACCTTATATTACTAGACATAAATCTTCCAGTGTTCGATGGCTATTATATATGCAGAGAAATACGTAAAACTTCAGCTGTTCCAATCATCATGGTTACAAGTAGAGATAGTGATGTCGATGAACTAATAAGTATGAATTTAGGAGCAGATGATTTTATAACAAAGCCTTATAATACAGAAATACTATTAGCAAGAGTAACAAACATTTTAAGAAGAACAACTGGAGATTTCAAGACGAATCATATCTTAATTTATAGAGATTTTAATTTAAATCTTTCAAATGCAACAGTTACTTATCAAGACAAGTCTGTAGAATTAACTAAAAATGAAGTTAAAATACTCTCATGCTTAATAAATAATCGCGGAAATATTGTAAAAAGAGATTCACTCATAGAAACTTTATGGAAATCTGATTATTTTGTGGATGATAGCACCTTAACTGTTAATATCAATAGATTAAGAAAAAAGCTTGAAGAGATAGGTATAGAAAATCCAATTGCAACAAGAAGAAGCTTAGGGTATATAATGCCATGAATATAGGTGAATTTATTAAAGATAAAATAGTAGTAATACTATCTAATGTACTGGTATATATCATACTAGCAGGTATATTGCTGACTGCGCATGTTCCGCTCATTATCATATTCTTTGTCTTTTGTATTTGGTTTTTTCCATTGATTTCATATATGGTTATAGAATTTATAAAATGTAAAATTTATTATAATGAGATTAACGGTATATTAGAAAACTTGGAGAAAAAATACTTACTTCCAGAGGTAGTAAAGGAAGCAAACTTTATACATGGGAAAAAGCTTAACGCTATACTGAAAGAAGTAAGTAGAGATATGCATGAAAATGTAAATTATTATAGAGATATGCAATTGGATTACAGAGAATATATAGAGACATGGGTGCATGAAATTAAGACACCAATAGCTTCTACAAAGCTTATTATTGAAAATAATCAAAATGAAGTAACGAATAAAATTGACTCTCAAATGGATCGGATTGAGGGGTTTGTTGAACAGGTTCTGTATTATTCTCGAAGCTCTAACGTGAATAAAGACTATATGATAAAGCCAATCAAACTTGATAATGTAGTAAGGAATGTAATTAAAAGAAACTATAGGGATTTTATTCATAAGAGAATAAAATTAGATATACAGGGTATTGATGAGATTGTATATAGTGATGTAAAATGGGTTGAATTTATTATTAATCAAATAATAGGAAATTCTATAAAGTACTCAAATAACAAAGAACAAATGATACGTATATACTCAATTAAGAAAACTAACTCAGTAATATTAACTATAGAGGATAATGGCGTAGGGATAGTAACTAAAGATATAAATAGAGTTTTTGAAAAAGGATTTACTGGAGAGAATGGAAGAAGATTTAGCAAAAGTACAGGAATGGGCTTGTATCTATGCGAAAAACTGTGCTCAAAATTAGGTATGAAAATTACCATTGATTCTGAAGTTAATAAGGGAACTAGGGTTGCATTAATATTTCCGTTGTCAGGTGTGGTAACTTTTGAGCCTTATTTATAAAAATAGATGCTGCTTTCTTTCCACGAATTTCGTATGAAACTTAAGAACAAACGTAAAACGGTATGAAAAGACCAGAAATTCTCTTCATACCGTTTGTATTATTTAGTCATTTAACATAATGGTATATTTAATTGTGAATCGGATGTTTTGTGTCTAAATTGTGTTCGAAGCTACTATTTTCTTTTTTGATATAGTGACTCCTACCAGGAGAATGATATTTTAGTATATAGAGATTGACCTTATTAGATCCCCTTAGTTCACTGAAACTTTCTTAACGTTGCAAATCTACATATTTTCTAGACAGTGCTGTGTCTAAACTTATATTACAATTAAAGCAAGTATAAATAATTTCAAGCTACAACGGTTGCGTTATTTGAATAGGAATAAACTAAGTTGTTTCTATTTATCTATTTTATTACTCTCACTATCAAAGGCCTTTCTTTAATAAGGTGGTATTTTTTCACATGGATAACACTTTTAAGAGAGTGAATTTATTTAGGTGGAAAAATCGTGAAGTATTGTACTTAAAGTAAAGAGGGCAGTTTTAAAAGAAAGGACATAACATATTTGTTGACTTAATGAATGTAGTGATAAATGGGTGATAAAAACATAAAAAATAGGTGTATCAAGCAAAGTGTTGATACACCTTAAAACTACATTGTTAAACAACATGTGTTGTCCTGTAGTATATCTTTAATTATTTTAGGTTCAGTCCTACATATTCTTCGTGGCTTTATTTATTCGTATGAATTTTTCCTGGTGCTCGCTTATATTGGTGAGGTTCTTGCAATTCAAAGCCAAGTTCATTGGCCGCTATTCTTGGGAAGTACGGATTGCGAAGTAATTCACGTCCGATGAAAATTAAATCTGCTTCGTTATTATTTAAAATTTGCTCTGCTTGTGACCCAGTCGTAATCAATCCAACTGCACCAGTTGCAATCTTAGTATGCTCTTTAATATGTTTGGCGTATTGTACTTGGTAACCAGGATACACATCAATATGTGCTGGTACAACTGCACCAGAACTACAATCGATTAAATCTATTCCCTGTTCTTTCATCCACTTTGTATACTGAACATAATCTTGAACTGTTAGCCCGTCAGGATGATAATCATTTGCTGAAATACGAACAAATATTGGTCCGTCCCAAACTTCATTTACAGAGTCGATGATTTCGCGTAAGAAACGATAACGGTTTTCAGGTGAGCCGCCGTATTCATCCGTTCGTTTATTAGTAAGTGGTGATAGGAATTCATTGATAAGGTAACCGTGAGCGCCATGTAGTTCGATAACATCAAATCCGGCTTGTTTTGAACGTAACGCGGCCTTCTGAAAAGCTAATATAGTCTCTTTGATTTGTTGTATATTCATTTCTACTGGTATTTTCATCGTATCATTAAAAGGAATTGCAGAAGGAGCGAAAGCATTCGTATCTAATTCAGCTTTTCTTCCGGCGTGAGCGAGTTGAATGGCAGCTTTTGCACCGTTATCATGTATAAAAGTAGTTGTTTTATGTAAGCCTTCAATTAGGTTGTCATCCCAAATGCCCAAGTCTTTGTTAGAAATTCGTCCTTCAGCTAACACCGCAGTTGCTTCAACCATAACTAAACCTACTTGGCCAGCAGCGCGAGTTCCATAATGAATGAGATGAAAATTCGTAACGCTGCCATCCTCACTCCCTGATGAATACATACACATAGGCGACATAACGATACGATTTTTTAGTGTAACGTTCTTAATTGTATAAGGTGAAAAAAGCTTGGAATTCATCAAATAGCCTCCTTGATTGAATTTTCTTATATTTTACCATTCTCTTTTTTGTTTCTCTAATAAAACGCTTATACGAAAAATTTTGTATATTCGTGTTACAATGACTAATATGAACTGAATTGGAGGATGGCATATGTACCAGGCTTATTATGAGAGCGAAGTAGGTTTGCTTGAAATTACAGCGAATCAAGAAGGAATTACGTCTGTTATATTTGTTGATGAACGACAAGAAGAAAATAAAAATGAAATGATAGAACAATGTATAAATGAGTTAGATGAATATTTTAAAGGGAAAAGAAAAGAGTTTACGGTCCCGCTGTCTGCAGAGGGAACAGCATTTCAAAAAAATGTATGGGATGCACTTTATACTATTCCATACGGCGTAAGTGCTTCATATTTAGATATTGCAGAGAAAGTTGGAAATATAAAAGCTGTACGGGCAATAGGAGGGGCGAATAGTCGGAATCCAATTTCAATAATTGTTCCATGTCACCGTGTAATAGGAAAGAGTGGAAAGCTTGTTGGATATGCTGGTGGTTTATGGAGGAAAGAGTGGTTATTAAAACACGAAGGTATTTTGAAATGACGTATGGATGGGAAGAGGGATTGTTTTGAAATGTATAAATTGTGGGCAACCTTGCGAGGAGGAACAGTTAAATTGTGCAAGTTGTCAGCGAAACTTGGATAATGAACAAGATGAAGGTAGCTCGTTAATAGATAAAGAACTGGAAGTATATGTAGGGAGACAATATCCGTATTATCAAAGGAAATGGGAGCTTGAGAATAAGCGGATTGCTAGGTGGAGCTGGAATGGTTGGGCTGCAATTTTCAATATAGGCTGGCTAGGATATCGTAAATATTATATACCAGCTGCTTTATTTATGCTGTTATTAGTAGCTTGTGATGCATTTTCGTACTATATGGGATTTAATGTAGCGTTGCCAATCATTAATATGGTGCCTCTGACGTTTTTATTACTCATTTTTATTCTGTTTGGAATGGGGATTTTTGCAAATGGATTATACTATCAATTTGCGGAAAGACGTATATACCGAATAAAAGCAAGAGAAATAAAAGATAAATCAGTTGAAAACTATCTAATCAATGATAGCGGCGGAACGAGCAAAATGGGAGCGACAATTGTTACTATTTTAGCAGTTGCTAGCATATTTTTTAGTCATTTCTTTTTTCCGACTGATCGAGACGTTATTCAAAAGGTTCGTACAAGCTCGCTTTATGAATATCCTTTCTTTTCAATAGGTGAATCTTTCGAAAATTATTTTCAAAATTCAGGTTGGATATATTATCGTGGAACGGAAGGGTTAGAATTAGTAGAATTCCAAGGATATAACACCGGAACGCCAAGACAAAAGGTGAAGATTCAATTTGTTGTCGATTATAAATTAGGTGAAGTGGAACCATACTCACTTATGGTTAATGGTGAATCTAAAACTGAAGAAGAGTTTTTGAAGCTGATGGAAGAAATATTTAAAGTTCAAAATCCATTTGATATAGAGGATGGATTACAAGTAAATGCTATTCAAGAAAGCGACTGGAAAGAAATTTCCGATCGCTTTTTTCTATGTTTGTTAAAATAAATATTTAAAATAATCAGAATCTTTTGTATAATGAAATATATTATATAGGATTTAACTTATACATATAGATTGGGGGAAGGAAGAATGAAGAGAAAGACAACAAGAATTGCTGCACTTGCGTTAACGACAAGTGTATTGGTTGCAGGATGTGGGAATGGTGAGAAGGCTTCGACAACGAAGAAAGAATCGAATAAGGGAATGGCCGATAAACAAGTTTTAAATTTGCTAGAAACAGCTGAAATTCCTTCAATGGATACATCTAAATCAACGGATTCTGTATCTTTCCGTGTATTTGTAAATGCAATGGAAGGTTTATATCGTCTAGATAAAGATAATAAACCAACACCAGGTATGGCAAAAGATGTGAAGATTAGTGAAGATAAAAAGACATATACATTTGAATTACGTGATGCGAAATGGTCAAATGGTGATCCAGTTCGAGCACAAGATTTTGTATATGCATGGCAACGTACATTAGATAAAGCATTAGCGGCAGAATATGCATTCATTTTATTTGATGTGAAAAATGCACAGAAAGTAAATAAAGGTGAATTACCAGCAGATCAATTGGGTGTTAAAGCGAAGGATGATAAAACGTTGGTAGTAGAATTAGAGCAACCAGCACCTTATTTTCTTGAGCTTACGTCGTTCCCTACATTTTTCCCATTAAATGAAAAATATGTGAAAGAGCAAGGAGATAAATACGGATTAGAAGCAGATAAATTATTATATAATGGACCATTTACAATGAGTCAATGGAAACATGAACAAAATTATCAGTTGAAGAAAAATCCTAATTATTGGGATAAAGATACTGTAAAATTAGACGAAATTAATGTAAGTATTGTGAAGGAAACAAGCACGGGAGTAAATTTATATGATAGTGATCAAGCAGATCGAGTTATTTTAACTTCTGAATTTGTTGATAAATATAAAAAGAATAAGCCAGATGAATTTAAAACGAAGTTAGATCCACGCATATATTTCTTGCGTTTTAACCAAAAAAATGCAACATTTAAAAACCAAAAAGTACGTGAAGCGATTGATTTAGCATACGATAAAAAAGGAATTGCTGATGTCATTTTAAATGACGGTTCATTGCCAGCATATTTCTTAGTACCTGAAAAATTTACGACAGGTCCGGATGGAAAAGATTTCCGCTCTGTAAATAAAAACTTCCGTGATAGTAAAGATAATGCAGAGAAAGCAAAAAAATTATGGGAAGAAGCGAAGAAAGAGCTTGGTCAAGATACAATTACGGTTGAATTACTAAACGATGATAACGGTAGCCGTAAAAAAGTGGGCGACTTTATTAAGGAAGAACTAGAGAAAAACTTGCCTGGTATTAAAGTGAATTTGAAACAGCAACCATACAAGCAGAAGCTAGATTTAGAAAAGAAATTCCAATATGAATTCTCATTATCTGCATGGAGCCCTGATTATCCGGATCCAATGACTTATATTGATATGTTTGTTACTGGAAGCTCATTTAATGAAATGGATTATTCTAATCCGAAGTATGATGATTTAGTAGCGAAATCAAAAGGAGAGCTATTAAAAGATGATAAAGCACGCTGGAATGCACTTGCGGAAGCTGAAAAAATCTTAATTGGTCAAGACGCAGCAATTTCTCCTACGTACCAACAAAGTACAGCTTATTTAGAGAAGCCATTTGTAAAAGGTATTGCTAATCATACGTTTGGTGGGGACTTCAGTTATAAATGGGCATATATTACAAAAAAATAGTATAATAAAAGATGAGTGAATTTTCGCTCATCTTTTATTTGTATAAGGAGGAATTATAGTTGTTAAGGGGAATCAATCATATTTGTTTTTCGGTATCTAATTTAGAAAACTCTATTATGTTTTATGAAAAAGTATTAGAAGGAGAATTATTAGTTAAAGGAAGAAAATTGGCTTATTTTAACATATGTGGAGTATGGATAGCGCTTAATGAAGAGACGCATATTCCGAGAAATGAGATTCATCAATCCTATACGCACATTGCATTTTCTGTTGAACGAGAAGACTTTAAATGTTTAATACAGCGATTAGAAGAAAATGATGTTCATATTTTACAAGGAAGAGAACGTGATATCAGAGATTGTGAATCTATATACTTTGTTGATCCTGACGGTCATAAATTTGAGTTTCACTCAGGGACACTGCAAGACCGTTTAAATTATTATAGGGATGAGAAACCTCATATGACATTTTATTAGGGAGGGATAGCATTTGCATGCACTTGTAATTGGTGGAACAGGAATGCTAAAGAAAGTTTCTATGTGGCTTTGTGAGAAAGGATTTTATGTTTCTATTATCGGGCGAGATGAAGTGAATTTAGAAAATGTTAAGAGAATGAGTTTTGCACCAGAAAATATTACATGCCTTTCGTTAGATTATCATAAGGATGAAGATGTAAAGCTAGCTATTAAAAGTACAATTAAGAAAAATGGCCCGATCACATTAGTTGTTGCATGGGTACACACAAGTGCAAAGCATGCACTATCAAATATTTGTAAAGAACTAGATTTGTCGTCTAAAACATATAGTTTATTTCATATTTTAGGTAGTAAAGCATCACGTATGCCTGCACAAAAAATAGGAAGTACGCGATGTATTTATTATAGAATTATTTTAGGTTTTATTTTAGAAGATACATATGGAAGATGGCTTACGCATGAAGAGATAGCTGATGGAGTTATAAAAGGGATTGAAAGTAAACGAGCGGAGTGGATTGTAGGGAGAGTTGAACCGTGGGAATTACGACCAACATGGTAAGGGGGAGTAAGAAATGAAAACAACTATATATGTAACAAGGCATGGTGAAACAGAGTGGAATGTAGCGAAGCGAATGCAGGGACGAAAAAATTCTGCTTTAACTGAAAATGGTATAGTTCAGGCGAAACAATTAGGGAATCGAATGAAAGATTTACCAATCCATGCGATCTATAGTAGTCCGAGCGAAAGAACACTTCATACGGCAGAGTTAATAAAAGGGGAACGTGATATACCCATTATAGCGGATGAGCATTTCTATGAAATCAACATGGGTATATGGGAAGGACAAACAATCGCGGATATAGAAAAGCAATTTCCAGAAGAAGTACATCTATTTTGGAATGAGCCACATCTTTTTCAGTCAACATCAGGCGAAAATTTCGAGGCCGTTTATGAAAGAGTAATTGAAGGGATGCAGCTTCTTTTAGAGAGGCATAAAGGACAAAACATATTGATTGTTTCTCATGCGGCAGCAGCAAAATTACTTGTAGGGCATTTCGCGGGAATTGAAATAGAAAATGTGTGGGATGATCCATTTATGCATAGTGCCAGTTTGAGCATAATAGAATTTGAAGAGGGTATTGGTAAAGTGAAACAATTTGCAGATATAAGTCACTTTCAATAAATGTAAAAAAGGCCGCAAAACGGCCTTTTTTGGGTGGTATAAAAACTAGCAGTTACGTTTTTTATACCAGAAGTGATCGAATTTCTTATTTTTGCAAGATGGGAATTTATGTCCGCCTTTGCAATCATTCCATTTGTGTCCGCTATCGTGACAGTCTTTACCATGATCACATGAATCATCGCAAGAGTGACCGTGTCTGTTAGGGAAGAATTCGCATTTTTTACAGAAACTTCGTTTTGTCCAGAAAAATTTCTTTTCAAAGCGTATGCATTTTGTAATGAATGTACAATGTTTTCTGCGAGTACGTTTTGTAACTAATACGCATTCTTTTCTACGCGTGACTTTCGTAACGAACGTCCATTTTTGAACACGTACACGTGTACATTTCGTAACAAATGTCCATTTTTTTACATGCGTACATTTTGTAACGAACGTACAATGTTTCACGCGAGTACATCTTGTTCTTGGACATTTACCCCCAGTTGTACATTTACATCCAGTTGTACAATGATGATGAGTGAATTTATCATCATCGCATTCAAAAGTACTTGGATCTTGGTGTAAGAAATCCTCCATCCCAGCACTTTTGATTTCTTCGACAGCTTTTCTAATATCACGTTTCATAGAAATCCTCCTTATCATGTATTAAAGTGAAAAGGTATTCTTTTTCCTTAACATGATATGTATGTAGGCATCTTTCTGAACAGGACAAGAGTGTAATTTTATATAAATAGATGATTGCGGATGTATGGACAAGACAAGGCGCATACATTGAATGAAGAGAACTGAGAAGGGATGAGAAAACATGCTGCCTTCATATGATTTTTTTGTTCATCCAATGTACTTAGTGGAATTGAAAAAGGACATTTGGTCAGATAGTCCAGTGCCAGCAAAATTAACTTATGGAAAAAAGAAGTATGATATTGATATCGTATACCGAGGAGCTCATATTCGCGAATTTGAGAAAAAGTCTTATCATGTTATGTTTTATAAGCCTAAAAAATTTCAAGGTGCGAAAGAGTTTCATTTGAATTCGGAGTTTATGGATCCGTCTCTCATACGAAATAAATTATCTTTAGATTTTTTTCATGATATTGGTGTACTTTCGCCAAAATCACAACATGTATTTATAAAAATTAATGGTCAAATTCAAGGTGTGTATTTACAGTTAGAATCGGTTGATGAAAATTTTTTGAAAAATAGAGGATTACCGAGTGGTTCTATTTATTATGCGATAGATGATGATGCGAATTTTTCATTAATGAGTGAACGAGATAAAGATGTTAAGACAGAGCTCTTTACGGGTTATGAATTTAAATATTCGAATAAAAATAGTGAAGAACAACTGAGTGAATTTGTATTTCAAGCGAATACTTTGACGAGGGAAGCCTATGAAAAAGAGATTGGGAAGTTTCTACATGTCGATAAATATTTAAGATGGTTAGCAGGAGTTATTTTTACACAAAACTTTGATGGTTTCGTTCATAACTACGCACTATATCATAACGATGAAACAAATTTATTTGAAGTTATACCGTGGGATTATGATGCGACTTGGGGGCGAGATGTACAAGGAAGACCACTTAATCATGAATATATTCGCATTCAAGGGTATAATACGTTAAGTGCAAGATTGCTAGACATACCTGTATTTAGAAAGCAGTATCGAAGTATTTTAGAAGAAATATTAGAAGATCAATTTACAGTTTCGTTTATGAGGCCGAAAGTAGAAGGGTTGTGTGAATTGATTCGTCCATATTTACTACAAGATCCATACATGAAAGAAAAATTAGAAACATTTGATCAAGAGGCTGATATGATTTATGAATATATAAATAAGAGAAGAAAGTATATACAAGACCACTTACATGAATTGGATTAATTTTGAAAGAGATTGAAACGTTATCAATCTCTTTTTTTTGTATAATAAAGATGTATCAATAAAAATGAAGTAATATATTTGATAGAGAATGGGGATGCGGATATATGACGATTAAATGGATTGATTGGGTAAAACAAATACAATCTATAGCTCAAGCGGGTTTAACGTATTCTAAGGATGTGTATGATATTGAGCGTTTCCAGCAATTACGAGATATTTCTATTTCAATGATGTCACATTACACGAAAACAGATTGGGAAGTCGTAGAGAAATTATTTGCAAGTGAGACAGGCTATCAAACACCTAAAGTTGATATAAGAGCGGTTGTTTTTCAAAATGAAAAGTTATTATTTGTGAAAGAAAAAAGCGATGGGAAATGGGCATTGCCAGGTGGATGGGCTGATGTCGGTTATACGCCAACCGAAGTTGCAGCAAAAGAAGTTTTCGAAGAGACTGGTTATGAGGTAGATCATTTTAAGTTACTAGCTATATTTGATAAAGAAAAACATCAACCATCTCCATCGGCGACGCATGTATATAAGATTTTCATTGGATGCGAGATTATTGGTGGAGAAAAGAAAACTAGCATTGAAACAGAAGAGGTGGAGTTTTTTTGTGAAAATGAATTGCCTAATTTATCAATTGCTAGAAATACAGAAGACCAAATTAAAGAGATGTTTGCCTACATGAAAGACCCACAGAAAGAGAAATTAATAGATTAATCCTGCTTGAATTGTACATATTGTTAAAATGAAGATATTGGCAGATTGCAGCCTTTATGTAATAATGGGATGGTATGTGAAGAAAAAAGGAGATAAAAAAGAACATGTTAGCAAACATAATAGATCAGTTATTGCAATTTTTTGCAAGCTTAGGTTACTTTGGAGTAGCTCTTGCTTTAATGATTGAAGTAATCCCAAGTGAAATTGTACTTTCGTATGCTGGCTTTTTAGTAGCGAATGGTAAAATTAGTTTTGTTGGTGCAGTTATCGCCGGAACGATTGGTGGTACTTTAGCACAAATCTTTTTATACTGGCTTGGATACTACGGAGGGCGTCCGGTTGTAGAGAAATACGGGAAATATCTACTTATTAATAAACATCATTTAGACATAGCAGAAGGTTGGTTTAAACGTTATGGAGCAGGCGTAATATTTTCTGCGCGCTTTATCCCAGTAGTACGTCATGCGATCTCTATTCCAGCAGGACTAGCTAAGATGCCATTAAAACTATTTACACTTTATACGGTTGTAGCGATCATTCCGTGGTCAATTCTATTTATATACTTAGGTGAAAAACTTGGTGGGAATTGGCGACAAATTAAAGAGTATGCATCTGATTACACACATTACATAATTATAGGAGCTGTTCTTTTTATTGCTCTATACTTTGGTTTAAAGTATTTCAAAAAGAAAAAAGCTGCGCGTTAAAGTCAATGATTTTTCATTGGCTTTTTTATTTGTTTCCGGTTCTAAAAAAAAGGAGTTGTCCATAATGTGTAATAATAAAGCGTAGCGGAGGAATGTGATGAAAGGGTCACCGTTTATACGTGGAACGATATTTTTAACGATGGCAACGATGATATCAAAAATGTTAGGATTTATATATGTTATACCATTTACAGCAATGGTCGGTACGAGTGGGTATGTTTTATACACGTATGCATATCGTCCCTATACCATTATGCTCAGCATTGCGACAATGGGATTACCACTTGCAGTTTCAAAAATGGTATCAAAATATGATCAACTGAATGATTATCATACGGTTAAGAGAGTGTTGAAAAGTGGAATCGTGTTTATGTTTATAATGGGAGTCATTTCGTGTTTTACGTTATATATGCTAGCTCCGCATTTAGCTAAGCTTGTCATCGATGGGAATGATCAAACGGGGAATAGTGTAGGAGCGGTTACTACTAATATTCGAATTGTAAGTTTTGCGTTAATACTTGTGCCAGTAATGAGTTTATTAAGGGGCTTCTTTCAAGGATTCCAATCGATGGGGCCTTCTGCATTAAGTGTCGTTGTAGAGCAATTTTTTCGGGTTTTAACCATTTTAATAGGAAGCTTTGTCGTTTTATATATTTTAAAAGCATCTGTCTCGCTAGCAGTTGGTATTTCAACATTTGGTGCCTTTATGGGAGCGGTAGGTGGATTAACTGTTTTAAGTGCGTATTATATGAGAAGGAGAAGGCACTTAAAGAAAAAAGAAATGGCAAGTATACCACAAACAACGAAATCTTTTTTCTCGCTTTATAAGGAGCTCTTTACATATTCTATTCCTTTTGTTGTGGTGGGCTTAGCAATTCCGTTGTATCAGACGATTGATACATTTACAATTAATAAACTACTTATACAAATAGGGTATATGCAAGGAGAAGCGGAAAAAATTAATGCGATAATTGGTCTTGTTCAAATGGTTGTGCTTATCCCGGTATCCGTTGCGACAGCTTTTAGTATGTCTCTCGTACCAGAGATGACGAAAGCTTACACAGCAGGAAATACGAAGCTATTGTACAAACATTTTACGAGAACAAATGTATTAGTAGTAGCGATTACGGTACCGGCGGCAATTGGAATGATGGTGTTAGCCAAGCCTGTATATACTCTTTTATTCGGTGCTGGAAATGATCCAGAGATGGGGAGAATCATTTTACAGTATTATGCTCCTGCTTGCATATTATTTTCTCTTTTTACAGTAACGGCTGCTATGCTACAAGGAATCAATCAACAGCAGAAGACGGTGCTAGGACTAGTGATTGGAATTATTGTGAAGATAGTTTTAAATATTGTATTGCTTCCGTATTTCGATTATGTAAGTTTTATCATTTCAACATACGCTGGCTATACGATTTCAGTCGGGTTTAACTTGTGGATGCTTTCTAAATATGTTATAAAGGCAACATAAGCTTTTAAGGCAGAGAGCACTCTGTCTTTTTCTATGTTTATCCCGCTTTAACGGGCAGTGAGACCCTCACCTCAAAATTCAGTGAAAGAAAAGAAGTTTGGTTGGGGGCGGGTAGCCCGTAAAAGCCCGATTTGTGAGGGCTAATAATCAGTGGGGGATGAAGCCACCCACTGATTAAAGTTTCACTTTATAATATTTTTCCTATAAAAACGTTTTCAAAATAATTTTTCTATTGAAATTTAAACGTATGTTTCATATGCTGAGAATGGCGGTTTAAAAACTGTGATTTAAGAGAGGTAGATTCCTACATGTAAAAAGAATCGGGGTGATAGTATGTTAAATATATATTTAACAGACCGAAACGGAAAACTACAAGAGATTGAGGAAATGCAAAAGGGGTGCTGGATTAATGTACTTCATCCAACAGAAGAAGAAATTCAATATCTAGTACAAACTTTAAATGTAGACTTAGATTTCATTAAAGACCCTTTGGATGATGAAGAACGCTCTCGTATTGAAAAGGAAGACAATAATACTTTAATTATCGTGGATATTCCGACAGTTAGACATGACGAAGAAGGAAATTCGATTTATGACACGATTCCAATAGGTATGATTGTGATGCCGGATTGTTTTGTTACAATCTGCTTAGAAGAGAATCCAATTTTTGAACGTTTTATTAATCAACGTATTAAAGAATTTTATACGTTTAAAAAGACGCGCTTTGCACTTCAGCTCTTATATACGATTTCTACTTATTATTTAAGATACTTAAAGCAAATAAATCGAAAAACAATTGATTTAGAGCATCAATTAAATCAGTCAATGAAAAATAAAGAGATCTTCACATTATTAGGCCTTGAGAAAAGTTTAGTATACTTTACAACGTCATTAAAGGCTAATAAAATTGTAATTCAAAAGTTAATGCGTAATAGTACATTTTTAAAAATGTATGAAGACGATCAAGATTTATTAGAAGATGTATTAATTGAAAATAAGCAGGCTATTGAAATGGCGGAAATATATAGTCACATTTTAAGTGGAATGATGAATACTTTTAGCTCCGTTATATCAAATAATTTAAATAGTGTTATGAAACTGTTAACGTCAATTACAATCATTTTATCTTTACCGACGATGGTTTCTAGTTTCTTTGGAATGAACGTAAAGGTTCCGTTTGAAGGGGAAGCCCACGGTTTTGTAATTGTACTCATCATATGTGTAACACTATCTTTCACGTTAGCTTTTGTTTTTTGGAAGAAACGTTACTTTTAACGATAAAAAAGCTGCTCTAGCATAGTTATATAACTACGCTAGAGCAGCTTTTTTGCTATGAAATCTCAAATTTTGAATAGAATATAACTTGTACAATGTAATGTATATAAAGGCTATGTATGCCATATAATCCTTGTCCAATTAATGAAATGGGGTTAAAATTACATATTGTTAATGAAAAGTTGGAGGAAATACATCATGGAATTGTTTCAATTACCGAAAGCATTCCTGCAAATGAATACAATTTTTATCTCCATATTGATCGAAGCACTTCCGTTTGTGCTAATTGGTGTATTTATTTCAGGATTCATTCAAATGTTCGTGACAGAAGATATGGTGGCTAAATGGATGCCGAAGAACCGATTTCTGTCTGTTTTATTAGCTACTTTTTTAGGCATGTTGTTTCCAGGTTGTGAATGTGGAATTGTTCCGATTGTAAGACGATTAATCGGAAAAGGCGTTCCACCATACGCAGGGATTGCATTTATGTTAACTGGTCCAATTATTAATCCAGTTGTTTTATTTGCAACATACGTTGCCTTTGGGAGTAGTATGCACATGGTATGGTATCGTTCTATTGTAGCGATTATCGTAGCCATTATCGTTGGAATTATATTATCCTTTATGTTTAAAGAACATCAATTAAGAGATGATCACTTCCCAGAAGTGAATAATAAGCGTCCACTGCGTAAAAAAATGTGGGATGTATGTACACACGCTGTTGAGGAATTCTTCTCAATGGGAAAATATTTAGTACTAGGTGCGTTAATTGCAGCAGCGGTACAAACGTTTGTACAAACTTCAACACTTCTTGCTATTGGACAAGGTCCGTTTTCTTCATCAGCTGTTATGATGGGACTTGCTTATATATTATCACTTTGTTCAGAGGCAGATGCATTTATCGCTTCTTCGTTCCAAAGTACGTTTTCAACAGCTTCACTTGTCGCGTTCCTCGTTTACGGACCGATGGTGGATATTAAAAATATGTTTATGATGCTTGCGACATTTAAAACTAAATTTGTAATTGTTGTTATAGTTACAGTTACTCTTGTTGTTTATGCAAGCTCACTACTCATTTATGCGATGGGGTGGTAGGTTATGTTTCGAGCATATATATTATTAGGTTTTACAATATTAATTGCGCAGCTTCATATTTCCGGTAACATTACGAAGTATATCAATATGAAGTATGCCTATTTATCAACAACAGCAGCAATTATTTTAGGTTTCTTAACGATTGTACAAATTATCGTCGTTTTCCAAAAAGAGCACCAAAAGGAAAAAGAGAAAAATGATTGCAGTTGTGACCATAGCCATTGCGGACATGATCATTCAAAAGATGAGAATACATGGTGGAAAAAAGCATTTTCGTACTCCTTGTTTTGTTTTCCAATTATCTCAGGCTTATTTTTCCCGATTGCAACGTTAGATTCAGATATTGTTAAGGCGAAAGGATTTCATTTTCCTGTTGCACAAGCAGAAAGTAAGGATCCATTTATGACAAGACAATTTCTAAGACCTGATACGAGCATTTATTACGGGAAAGAAGGATACCGCGGTGTAATGGAAAAAGGGAAGAAAGAGTTTGTTACGAAAGACAATATTAATTTGAAAGATGAAGACTTCCTAAAGGGTATGGAAACAATTTATAATTATCCTGGCGAGTTTACTGGGAAAAAATTATCTTTTAAAGGGTTTGTTTTTAGAGATGATTCTTCTAAAAAAGAACAATATTTCTTATTCCGTTTCGGTATTATACACTGTGTAGCGGATTCTGGTGTATATGGTATGTTAGTGAAAAAACCAGAAGGCGTAGAGTGGAATAATGATGACTGGATTCAAGTAGAAGGAGAGATAACTACTGAGTTTTATCAGCCGTTTCATGCGAATATTCCTGTATTAGAAGTAACAAAATGGAATAAAGTTGAACAGCCGAAAGAACAATATGTATTTAGAGGAGCCGATTGATAAAATCGGTTCTTTTTTGTGGACTAAAAGTTCTGAATGTTGCTAATATTAAATGTGTAGTTCATTTGGTATAGGGATTATTGAAATATTAGGGATAGATCATTAAAGGGGTGATAACAATGACAGAAGTAAAGGGGAAAACAGCCAATGAGTCAAGGGTGTTCAAAACGAGCCGGGTATTCCCAACAGATTTAAATGATCATAACACGCTATTTGGTGGGAAGATATTAGCGGAGATGGATATGGTTGCTTCTATTTCAGCATCCAGACATTCGAGAAAGGAATGTGTCACAGCATCTATGGACTGGGTTGATTTCTTACATCCTGTTCGTTCTTCAGATTGTGTTAGTTATGAATCTTTCGTAATTTGGACGGGAAGAACTTCGATGGAAGTGTTTGTGAAGGTAGTGGCTGAAGATTTAATTTCAGGTGAGAAGCGTATAGCGGCAACGTCATTCGTTACTTTTGTTGCACTTAGTAAGGGAAATAATCCAGTTCCAGTACCGCGTGTTATCCCTGAAACAGAAGAAGAGAAAGAATTACATCGTATTGCAGTGTTACGTGCAGAGCAGCGTCATATACGTAAGGCAGAGAGTAAGAAAGTAGCTACATTGTTAACCTTTTGAGATAAATGTTTAGCCATTTAAGTTACAATAGCAGGCGGAAATGGTTTTAAAATGAAAAGCGGACACCTAAAAATAGGTGTCCGCTTTTATAGTTTTTTCATCCACATATCATATGACAGTAGCTACTTAGCAGAAGCAAGCAGCACCGACGATGATTAAGAGGATAAATAATACGACTAATAGCGCAAATCCATTACCATGTGCGAAGCCCATTGTTATTTCCTCCTTTTATTTTAAGATACAACATACAATATGCAAATGAGCTATTGTTTGATATGGACATATATCATGCAATGACATATTTTCTTGAATGATAATGTAATAAAAAAGGGAAGATATAGAAATAACAGTAAGTGGAGAAAGGAATTTATCCATGAAGCACTTTTTCGCTATAATCCTTTGTTTAATAGGTGTATTCATTTGGATGAACATCGATGTGGAAATGGGGAACGAAATGGCTAGTGAATATGAATTAGGACAAGTTCGATTAGGTGAATTTCAACTATATACGAACGGTGAAGAGTTATATAGAAAATTATTTGAGGATATAAACGAAGCAGAAAAGTATATATATATCCATTTTTATATTGTAGGAAAAGATGAAATAAGCGAAGAGTTTTTACAGTTATTAGAGAAAAAAGCATCTAGTGGAGTAGAAGTGAAATTGTCAGTCGATCGGATAGGTGGATATAAGCTGAAGAAAAAGGTAATTAGCCGATTAAAGGAAAACGGTGTGAAGTTTACATTTAGTAAAAAACCGAAACTGAAAAATGTTTTCTATTCTTTGCATCAACGAAATCATAGACGTATTGTTACGATAGATGGAAAGGTATCATACGTCGGTGGTTTTAATATCGGAAAGGAGTACCTTGGACAAGATCCGAAGTTTGGGCCATGGCGTGATTATCACGTGCGCATCCATGGTGAGGGTGCAGCGGATATGGAAAGAAAGTTCGCCGAAGATTGGAAAGAAGATACAGGAGAAAAAATGCCTATACATGAAAGTATACCGACATTAGGGAATGTAAAATATCAATATTTATTTTCAAATGGAAAAGGCTTATGGGAAAAGTATGGGGCACTTTTAAAAAAGGCTAAAAAGTCTTTAATTATCGCTACACCATATTTTGTACCAAGTAAAGAAATGGTGAAAGAGTTAAAAGCTGCATTAAATCGTGGTGTTAATGTGAAAATTCTCGTGCCATTTAAAAGTGATGCCATATTGTTAAAACAAGCTGCCTATCCATATTTGAAAGATATGTTACATGCTGGAGCGGAGATTTATCAATATCGAAATGGATTTTTTCATGGGAAAGTAACAATCATTGATGGAGAAATTGTTGATATTGGGACAGCGAATTTTGATAATAGAAGTTTTTATTTAAATTGTGAGTCTAACTGTATCATATATGATAAAACAGTTGTTGATGAAGTATGGAGTCGATTAAAGGTAGACTTTCATAAATCAAAACGATTTTCTGAAGAAGATTTTGAGAAAATTAGTAGATGGGATTGGTTTTTAGCAAGAATAGCAAATGTTTTAGCATCATATTTATAACATATAGACCCTAGAGAAGGGAGGCACTTTCATGGATTGTATGAAAGAGTTAATGAGATATAGTTATATGCTAATATACAAGGTTGGAGAGTATGCTGGAAAGGTCAGAGACGAAGAATTAAAAAATCTATTACAGCACCATTTACCATATATGTTACAAGCATATAATGAACAAGTAAATTTTCAAGAAGGAGAGAATGTGCAACATATAACCTGTGAAACAACGGAGTTTGGTTTGCATGAAATGGAAAAGGAAACAGTTAGTAAATATACAGGGGATATTCATATTGCAACATGTTATATTGCGCACTTAAAACGATTAGCTCTAAAGTTTGCTCAAGTTGCAGTGGAAGTTGCTAATCCGGAGTTCCGCTCATTTTTGGAAAATTGTTTCCTGAAAATGAACCGTTACGCTTATAGTGTGTGGCAATATGTTATGAAGAAGGAATATAAGATTACACATCTATATGAAAATGAAAAGTTTGCATGAGAAACTAAGGCGGAATGGTATGCGCCTTAGTTTTTTTATGTCCATTTAGAGAAAAAAATTAGTTTTATTGTGTATCGATTGGAAATGAAATATGTAAATTTAAATTAGTTTTTGTTATCAGAAGATTTACAAAAATTTACCGTATATTTACTGTTTTTCAATCTCTCCTTTAAAAATAGAGAGTAATATGAGGTTGTACATATTCTATCACAGGGAGGAAACGCAAATGAACAAATGGGTTAAATCATTAACTGCTATGGCACTTGCAAGTTCTTTATTAATGGTAGGTTGTAGTAAAGGTGAAGACAAGAAGAAAGAAGACGACACAACAACACAACAAGAGGATAAAAAGGATAAAGAAACAAGCGGAACCGAGAAGTCTACTGATTCTAAAGAGAAAAAATAAAGTAATAATAAAGCTTCCTCTCATATATGAGGAAGCTTTTTTGTTGTAAATTGATTGATATTATTGAAAAATAGAAAGAGAATGAAAGAGGGGGAAAACAAATGAAAGTATGTATATTGGGAGCAACAGGACGAGTAGGTTCAAACATAATTAATTTAGCATTAAAGGATTCAGCTGAAGTGACTGCATTAGCGCGTGATTTTAATAGAATAGAAATACAACATGAAAGGTTACGAGTGATAGAAGGCAATGTATTGAACGAAAATGATATAAAAAAAGCGATAGAAGGAAGCGATATAGTAATTAGTGCACTTGGAACGGATCAAAATGGAACATTAGCGAAGAGTATGCCACAAATTATTAAGCAAATGGAAGAAGAAGGGGTTCATAAGATCATAACAATAGGAACGGCTGGTATTTTACAAGCAAGAACGGATCTAAATTTATATCGTTTCCAATCAACGGAATCAAAAAGGAAAACGACAACAGCAGCAGAAGATCATTTGGCTGCATATAAGGTACTAAGTAATAGTAATAATTTATGTTGGACAGTTGTTTGTCCGACACATTTAATAGACGGTGAGGCGACAGAGGTATATCGAACTGAAAAAGATATATTGCCAGAAGGTGGATCAAAAATTACAGTGGGTGATACAGCACACTTTGCATGGGATCTATGTAAGAAAAACATATATGAAAATAGTCGAGTAGGTATTGCATATTAAAAAACCATCCCGAAGTCGGGATGGTTAAAATATGATATAACACAAGAAGATGACAATCATAATGATTTGGAGAATTGCTTTCGCTACTGTACTGCTTAAAAAACCAACTACAGTAGCGACTCCAACTAGAAAGGCATCTTTTGGCGCTTTTTTATGCACTAGTTCTGTTATAAATACTGATAAAAACGGTATGATAATAAGTCCGAATGGTGGGAAGAAGAACGATCCGACAATGATAGAAATCATTCCGACACGTTCGCCCCATTTAGAACTACCGTATTTTTTTAAGAAATATCCATTTGCAATAAAATCAGCAACGAAAATGAAAAGAGTGAAAATGACTTGAATAATCCAAAAAGAAGTTGTTAATTCTCCTCCATTTATACCGAAATGGTAAATTAAATATCCAGCCCAGACAGCAAGTATGCCAGGGATAATGGGATAAATAAAGGCGAGAAATGAAACAAGGAAACAGGCAATGATACAAATTGTTAATAAAACAGTCACTTTATAGCTCCTTTTTAATATCTAGTTTATGTACAGCAACTTTTTTGACTTGATGTCCATCAAGTTCTAATACTTTAAATTGAAAACCAGCATATTCAATGGAATAACCAGCTTCAATATTTAAGTCAACTGCTTGAGAGAGAAGCCATCCTCCAATTGTATCTAAATCACTATCATCAATATGTAGGCCAAACATATCATTTACTTCAGAAATGAGCACCTTTCCATCTAAAACAGTAAGCTTAGGTGTACGCTTTTCAATCATAGGTGATTCATCCGCATCGAATTCATCTTGAATTTCTCCAATGATTTCTTCAAGAATATCTTCCATCGTTAAAAGTCCGGCAGTGCCACCATATTCATCCATAACGATTGCCATCTGAACGCGATTTTTTTGAAGATGGACTAACGTTTTACGAATTGGAACTGTTTCAAATACTGTTAAAACAGGATGTATATAAGATTCAAGTGGTTTATAAATACCTTTCGTTTGATCATGGAATACTTCTTTCGTATTAATCATCCCGATGATATCATCTTTATCTTTTTCAATGATTGGATAGCGTGTATATTTTTCAGTTGCGACGATATCCATATTTTCTTCTAACGTATTTTCAGTAGATAAGCAAATCATTTCGGTACGAGGAACCATTATTTCTTTCGCAACTCGATCATCAAATTCAAAAATGTTATTTACATATTTATATTCGGTTTGGTTTATTTCACCGCTTTTAAAACTTTCACCTAAAATGAGTCGCAATTCCTCTTCAGAATGAGCAAGTTCATTTTCTTTGGCAGGTTCTAATCCGAGTAGTTTTGTGAAAAATATAGCTGCACTATTGAGTAACCAAATAAATGGATACATAATTTTATCAAATAAAATAAGAGGTCTTGCAAATTTGAGTGTGATTGCTTCTGCTTTTTGAATTGCAAAAGACTTTGGAACTAACTCACCTAATACAACGTGGAAAAATGTAATAACACTAAAAGCAATAACAAAAGATAAAGTGTTAGCCATTGTTCCAGTAATATTAATTTTTTCAAAGAGCGGTCGTAGTATATGTTCCACAGTCGGTTCACCAAGCCAACCAAGCCCTAAAGAAGTGATTGTAATTCCGAGCTGACAAGCTGATAAATAAACATCTAAATTAGATAGGACGCTTCTTGCAGCTAAAGCTTGTTTATTACCTTCATTTGCAAGTTGGTCAATTCGACTTTTTCGTACTTTTACAACAGCGAATTCTGATGCAACGAAAAAGCCAGAAATAAGAATAAGTACAAAGATGAGAAAAATATTTAATATGTCCAAGTGTGTTCTCCATTCCAAGGTTTGGAATAAAGATGTCACCTCCTGCAATTATGTTATACTTTTATAATAAATCTAAATGAAAAGAATAGTCAAAGGAAAAGGGCAAATATTGGTATGTTTCTGTAATAGTTTTTGAATTTGCTGTTATTTTGTCCGCTATACAAAAGGAATAACCCCCTACTTTTAGATTATAGAGGGTTATTTCAATTAAGGTTTTGGAACGCTTCTCGTTAAAGTGTATGACTGTTGCTTGGAGTAGTTTGTGGTCCATAGTGTTTGAAGGAAAGAAAGTATGCTATATGGGATATAGAGTAGTAATAAGCCGATTGTAACAATTATGGGTGAATTTCCGCCAAATTGAACGATAAATTGTAACAGTCCACTTGCATGAAAAACGCATTCCATAAAAACGAATGAAAGAATGATGGAACCTAAAATTGATTTATGGTTCGAAGTAAGCGCCAAAAACAATGTATCCACAAGAAAAGAATCATGTTTTATTTCATATTCATTTGTGTTTTTCAAGAAAGGAATCCATTTTTTTACTGCTTGCATAACGATAATCATGGAAGTACTACATACGATGATAAAAGATGAGTAGTAAGGAAGGTTTATAAATTGTGCGACGTATAGAAGTAGTAATAAGACTGAACATTGAAATACTACAGTGCAAAAAGAGTAAGGTATCCAATTCAATACAGTAGTAAACTTTTTAAACGAGTTAGGTACTTTGAAAAATAAATGGCCGATACCCAAACTTATGAAAAATCCGATCGCAAGGGTAAAAGTAAAACGAACAATCGATATAAAATATATTTCCCATATGTAAGGGAATAATGGTGTTGAATGATTAGAAGTATGTATCATTTGATTTGCTGAGAAAAAGATAGATTCATGCATCCAATCAACCTTTGGAATTGATATAGAAGAAAGCTGTGCGAAGTTTTGAAAAATGCTAATAAATCCATTTTGATAAGAGTAATTGTGTGTAATAAAAAGAGCTGGAATAGGACTTATGGCAAAAATAACAATAACACCAATTATAAATTTACATATATGTGAGCGTAATAAGGACATATAAACCACCTACTCTTGGAATATCCAGAAAATTCTTATTCTTATTTTAGCCGTTTTTGGAGCAAGTTACAATATATTTTTCTTCATGTATGGGCATATGGATAATTTTAAATTGTATTTAGAAATCTATTTTTTGTGTGGAATGAAGAGAATGTAGGGAAATGTCGAAAGTATTAAATAGATTTTTACAATTGGAAAGTGATACCATAAAATTAAACGATGTTTAAATCGTTGTTTAACTGATACATTCTAGAGGGGGAGATAAATTGGGAGGGAATGAAAACGTATCAACGAAAAAAAAGATTTTAAATACAACATTGGAATTAATTAAAAAAGAAGGTTTTGAAAAAGTAACGATAAGGAAAATTGCAACATTGTTAGATATAAATATAGCGCTAGTAAATTACCATTTTGGTTCAAAAGAAAAGTTAATTAGTGAGGCGATTAGAGTTTTATTAATTAGCTTTCAAGGCACTTTTTCTATTTTAGATAATATTACAGTGCCAGCAAAAGAAAGATTAAAAATATTTTTATTGGATTATGTACTAGTAATTCGGCAATATCCGGAGTTAGTTAGGAAGATTATTGCAATGGGAACTACGGTATTTACATCTCAATACGAATATGGGGATTTTTTGAAGAGGCTAGGTTTCAGTAAAGTGAAGAATATTTTGAGCGAGATAACAAATGAAACGGATCAGGAAATTTTAATGATGATGACGGTGCAAATATTTGGATCCATTTTTCTTCCCACATTAATGATGCCAATTCTCGAATCAGGGGCAGATATAAAAGTACCATCTGTAGAAAAACAGATTGATTTCCTATTTGAACGCTATTTTTATAAAAATTGAGATAGTGGGTGATAGAGGTGGCTAGTTTCTTTAGAAAGCATTGGTGTGATATAGGGTTAGTTGTCGCTATTGTTGTCGTTGTTTCTTTAGTCGCGAATTTGGGAGAAATGAGTGAAATAAAAGTACTGTTAGGGTTAAGTTTTGTGGCCATTTTAGTGCATCAATTTGAAGAGTATCGTTGGCCAGGTTATTTTGCTGGTCTGTTTAATGTAGTTATATTTAAAAGTGATATACCAGACCGCTATCCATTAAATACGCAATCTGCTATGGTAATAAATATTTTGATTGCGTATGTTTTTTATTTACTCCCGGTTTTTTTTCAAAATATAATATGGCTTGGGTTGGCACCTATTTTAATGGGATTTTTTCAATTCATATGGCATGGTATTTTTGCGAATATAAAAGCTAAAACAATATATAATCCGGGATTAGGTGCGGTTGTATTACTACATGTTCCAATTGGTTATGTATATATGAGGTATATTCTTTTACACAATCTGGCTACAAATTTGGATTGGTTATTTGGGGTGATCTACTTTCTAATAGCTACCTATTTTTTAATTATAAAAGGAAATATGTTAATGAAAAGTAAGGAGACAAATTATTACTTTTCTAAAAAACAATTAGGTCCGTACAATGATACAATGAAGTGATTCAGAATTCAGAGGGAGGGTTTTGGATGCGGAAGAAAGTGCAAGTGAAGGATTCATGAATAAATTATGACAAGAAAATGAATAATTTTCAGAAAAATAAAATAATTATTTATTTTTTTCTGAAAATATAATATAGTTATGGCACAGAAAGTATTTTAACATAAGGAGGCTTTTTATGAGGATTAAAGGGAATTACGTGCCAAAAAGGGAAGTTTTACTGTGCTCAAGTTCGATTACGATAGGGGAAGCGTTAGAGCATTTAAATAAAACGGGGTATCGCTGTGTACCAGTTTTAGATGAAAAAAAAGAGAAATTTTTAGGGAATATATATAAAGTAGATATTTTAGAATATAAAGGATCACTTGACGAGAGTGTAATGCAATTATTAAACGATAAAGAGGGATTTGTGAGAGAAGATTCTTCTTTCTTTAAAGTATTTTTTACAATAAAAAAATTGCCTTATTTATCAGTAGTTGACGAAAAAGGGGTTTTCCTTGGAATTTTAACGCATAAAAAAGTTTTTGAGTTATTAGAGGATGCATGGGGCGTTCACTCTAGTAAATACTCTGTCATGATTGGAACGCAAGACTATAATGGAGCAATCCAAAAGTTATCGACAGTTTTAAAGAAATACACTGGTATTCAAAGTTTGATGACTTTTGATAATGATGCCTTATTAGTTCGTAGAATTATGTTTACATTAGGAGAAGAGTTTAACGACGGTGAATTAGAGACATTATTGAAAGATTTAGAAGATCACGGATTTAGAGTTGTATATGTGGAAGAGATGAAAAATCCACGTGAAGTTGAAACGATAGAGTAACATACAAAAGCCATCTAATTA